>NZ_JBGMOE010000026.1:0-135103 GCF_041424195.1 Tardiphaga sp.
TATAGTGCTATTTCAATGACATAGGAGTTCGCATTTTTATTCGGAATGGCGCGCCATTAAGATCAATAGCTTAGCTGAATCGACAGCCTCAAGGTGCGCTTGGCCAGCAAATGGCTAGCGGGAGCACTCGTCGTCATGATGGTTGTGCGTATTCCGCGAAATCCCTGCATGGGATGAAGCATCAGCCCGAGCACCATATCAGCTTAGCGACCTCCGGCCGGCTGATCGGACGATCGTTCGGGCACGCGTTAGAGGCGGACATTTTCGGGACGCCACTTGTAGCCGCGCGCGCCTCAAGGAGAGGCTTTACTTTATGTGTCGTTCGATGCGGGCTGCGATCCGTTACGATCGTATTTGCCCTCCTGGGGTTCTTGCGCCGGATCAGAAGTCGGCCAGCTTCTGCATCCTCGATATACAAATCGAACAGATCTTTGATGCTCTGAGCGCGCTCCTTTTGCCTCGAATGCCCCCACACCGATGGCGAGGCCGAAGGGTCTTGACGCGTCAAGACCTTCGGTCTGCAGCGCGCAACGTCTCATCGATCACATAGTCGACCATCGCCTCCTGCAGATGATATTTGCGAACATGGTCGCGCAGATCCAGTGCCATCTGGCGCAGACGCGGCTTGTCGCTTAGTCCGCGCTCGATTACGGATGACAGACTGCCGGGGGTTACGTCGTACAGCAGGACATGCTCGTGTTCGCGAACGGGCGCGTGACGTTCGACCGTCGGATAGTTGAGAACCGGCACGGTGAGGCATTGCGCCGCCTCGGCGGTCCGATAGCACTCCCAGCTATAGCCCGACGGTGACCATGCCAGCCACGCGCTCGAAAGCCGCCGTAGGAATTCATCATGCGGTAGCCTCTCATGCGGAATATCGATCTTGAGCCCCTTGCTTCTCAACGCCTCGAGTTCTGAGAGGCCGACACGGCGCACCCACGAATTTTCCGCGACTTCGCCGACGAAAAAAACATCAGACGTCTTTTCCGGATGTTCGCCATCGGTATCGATCCTCGCCGCAGGAAGCGAAATGGGGCGGATCTTCGCCAGACGTTCGTTCCAGCGCCGGTTGCGCCGTATGCGCCGCGTCGGCAGTGCCGGATGGGCCGAGTGGCAGAGAATGTGCCACCGATCGACGGGGAGTTCGCGCTTGAAAGCCGCGGTGGCCTTGTCGAGCAGAAAGAAGTTATGCGAGCCGACGATGAAGGCGTCGTTCATATCCAGAACGGCGATCGGCACGGAAAGCTTCACGAATCTTAACCAGGAGACGCCGAACACTCTTGTCATCGCGGATAGCGGGCGGAGCGGTTGCCGAAAGAAGGCACGCAACCAATAGCGCGGATGCCACGCCGGGCGTAGCGGCATATAGACGATGATCAGGTCGTATTTCCCGCGTCGCGCCTTACGCATCGCCTTGATGAATCGCCAGGGCGTACAGTCGGCGAAGCCTCTGGCCGCTCGCCCGCGAGGGATCGGACGTTCCCCCGTCCAAAGCACATCGGTCCCTTCAGGATAGACGTCCTTGCAGTAATGCCAGGAGCCCAGTTCGAGAATTCTCGGTCGCGTCCTATTTGGGTTTTCAGCCGCCGCGCTCACCAATGGGATTCCTTCAGACGAGGCCAGTTCACAGGAGTTGCAATAGAGCCGTAGCCGCCATCAGCGATTGATGCGCGACACGACATGAATGCAACAAAAAACCGCGTCTGACGAGAGCGAAGAAGGCGCAACATACTCCGCTTGCAAGCGTTTTGACGAACCGACCTCAAGGCACCTTTTTGCGTCTGCATTCTTGACAGAACACCGTCGACAAGACGTGCCAATTGAACGGATCTAGTTGATAATTCGCAACGATGCCTCAGTCGCCAGCGCCTTGTGGCTCGGGCGGCTCCTCATCAGGCGCATCAACGAGCGCCTTCTCCCGGGCAAGACTTCGCTCTTCCTGCACCCTGATATTGTGCATCAGAGCTGTCAGGCGACGGCCCGTGATGGGCTGACCATCACCCTGGGTAACGCCCTGCGCAGCAAGACCCGCAGCAATTTCGGTCCACGTCGCGCCGTCTTCACGGTGCATCCGCTCCAGTTCCCGAAGGTTCTTTCTAATAATTTCGGTCGCGCCGGATTTGATCTTGCCGATCGGCGAATCCTGCCGCTCGGCTTTCAACAATTTCACGTAATCGCGCAGGCTTTTGAGATCGATATCCATGGCCATGGCAATAGTGTCGGTTTCTTAAAACGCCACTTCATCAACTGATGAATAGCCCCTATCGATCTATTATCAAGACTTACGGCATTTAACTCAATGCGCAGGTTTACCGATTCGATCTGATAGACTTTGGAGCGAGACAGCCCGACTCATCTACATTTTTACGAATCAAATTCAGTATCGTTTGGCTCAGCTTTGATTTGATTGCCTCGCATTGTCTCAATCATGCAGACGTGGTTTCCGATACTTTCGTCAGTCGCCTTTGCGTTGCCGCCGCGAGCGATGCGAGACAAGTCAAAGACCACACGAATACCACACAAATAACTACACGACGCTCATGCGCGCTTGTGCACTGCGTGCGACGGTGGTGACATGCCGCCTCGGCAGTCGGCCAACTACCATATCGATCAAACGATCGCTCTTCCTGCAACATGTGCTCGAGCTTCAGCTCCTCGGCAGTCCACACACGCGCAGCAACGGCCTCGCGCAAGCTTCGCCTGTTACGCCGCTCCCACGATTTGATTGCCACTGCAGACAGTCATGACCAATGCAAAGATCAGCATGACGATGTCCAAGACAACGCCGGATTCACGGTCAAACGTTGTGGAAAACCGCGGCCTCTTTCGCGAGCAGCTGCCAAACTCACATCGCACAGCGGGACCTCATGTCGCAGCAGCTGCTGCAATCGACGAGCTGCTGGCCAGCGAGGCGCGGGCAAACCTGCAGCGCGCCCGGGCATCGACGCGCGAAGAGCCTGTCAAAGCGAAGGCTCGCATCACCGTGCCACCAGCACGCATTGTCGCGAGGCCATTACAATCACCTGCATGGCGAGCTCCCTTTTTCTCTCTGGCGATAGTCGTAGGCATATCGACACTCGTTTCTGCCGGCGCGATTGCCTATCTGTTGCTGCGGCCGATCACCTCCTCAACCGTATCTGACGCGGATATTCGCAGCCTTCGCGATTCCGTCGCGCAACTGCGACGGCAAGTTGCAGACGTGACCGGTGATGTGGCTAGCAGCCGCGCTGCTGCTGAAGCTGCGCGTACCCAGGCTGCCGAACAGGCAAGTCGCGCGCAGGATCGCTCCGAACGCGAACAGGCGGCTCTGGCTGCAAGATTTGCACGCATTGCCGACGAGAAAACACAAGCGATACAGACCGCCGCAACGCTTGCGAATAATCCCGATATCACCGGCACCGTGCAGTCCCAGGCGCAACGGCCGGCAAGTACGTCACGTGAAGTCATTCCCGGCTGGCACCTGCGCCGCGCCTATGACGGGGTCGCCGTGCTTGAAGGAAAAGCCGGCGTGATTGAGGTCGTGCCGGGGCAGGATGTCCCTGCCCTCGGGCGGATCCAGGAAATCAAGAACGAAAACAACCGCTGGCAGGTTCTGACCAGCAGAGGCGTCATTCTCTCAGGTCGCTGAACCCTCGACAGACTGATGCCAACGGCCACGCACAGGCAGGACGCTCGTGACACGCTGGATGACTATTGAGGACGACGCCGACAAGATCGGCAGCTTTGGATTCGCATCGAGCAATCCGATTGCCCCAGACGACGCACTCCTGAGAGTGCGCGCCCGCATTGATCGATCCGAGCAGACATCCCGCCCGCGTCATCGCATGTTGCTACCCAGCTCATGACGAACCAACTCTCTCTTCATACATCTGCGCACAATAATCGATGCGTTTCACCGTGTGGTACTTCACTGGTTCCGTATGGCGACGTCGCAACCACGTTTGCCATGGCAGGCCGCAGGATAGTGCGGCGCGAGAAAGATCCGACGACCGCGTCGCTTCTCATGAATTATCCACTTGTTAGTTTGCTTCAACTGCATGGTTTGCAAGCACGACTCTTTGCAAATTTGTGCAGCTCGATTACTTGATGTTGCGGTATCATCTTGATGATCAGTACGCCGATTCGTGTGTGTGACAATTCGGGCAAGTTCAACCGATCAAAGCGCCAAGTATCGACGACACGGCACGCGATCAGCCACTTCCCGATTTTGACATTCACGCAGCCTCGGTTCTGCCACCGGCCGTGCACGACCATGAGACGTCATGTTGTGTTCACATCGCGAGAGGGAGCTCTCTGGAACTACGGATGAATGCAAGCCAGAGAACGTGAGCTGACCGCATCACAGCACTGGATATCCCGCAAAAGCGACCGGGCCCCCATTGCAAGTCAGCGCATCGCGCGAAAGCCCATCCATCCGCTTCAGTAACTGTTGTGTTGCGTCTTCAAGACCAAAATGGGGCGAGTGCGCCTAATTCGACCCCATAACGATATCAAGGCGAACACGCAGGGGATTAAAATGTTTGTTGTAATCGATGACCGAGAGGGCGTCACACAAGGCTATGCGGCCGGGTTTGATCGCGAAGGGGTTGTATCGATTGGCTTCACTTCCACAGACTTTCGCGATTGGCTGGAATGTGCCGTTGGTAACGATTTGACTGCCATTCGGGCATTTCTGCTCGGCGATTGTCCCGACCGGACGAGCATCCCGTCCAGTATCCGCAACAGGTCACGGGCGCCTATCATTGCGCTCAACAGCCTGAAGCATCTCAAGCAGACCATTGAATTGTTCGAAGCCGGTGTCGATGACGTCGTCCATGCTCCCGTTCATGTCCGTGAGATCATAGCACGAACGGCCGTCATTCGCCGCCGCACCATCGATCAGCATGAGCCCGCGCAGACAAGCGTGATCCGCGTATTTCTCGATGGTCGCGACCCCGAAGTCGCCGGCCGGACGTTAATTTTGCCGCGGCGCGAACTGCGCATTCTTGAACACCTGGTCGAGCATCAGGGAAAATGGCTGACGAAGACGCAGCTCTTCAATGCCATCTATGGTCTGTTCGATGCTAGCTTCGATGAGAATGTAATCGAAAGCCACGTAAGCAAGCTGCGCAAGAAGCTACGCGATCATCTTGGCTTCGATCCTGTCGAATCGAAGCGTTACATGGGCTACCGGCTGGACGATCTGAAGTCCCGCCCCGCTAACGAGACGCCTGTTTCAAAGGCCAACTAAGGCTCGCGCCTTACGCGAAAGAGGACGCCGATCACGGCGTTGGCGTCCACCGCCTCCTCGAACCGCTATGCAAGACACAGAACTTCTCGCGTAACACGAAGTACCACACATCCACCACGCCAGATCATCGAGTATCACCGTACCACATCGATGACCACTCGCTGTAGTCTCAGCGGCGAATCTGATCCTTCGACACATAGTTGAAATCCTGCACCAGGACTTCCTGCAGCGCGTCCGTCTGCAGACGCTTGTTGACCTGCGCGCGCACCGTCTGTGCGAATTGCGTGAGGTCGTAACGACCGAGATTCTTGAAATCGAGCTTCTGGTCGCCATAGATCGTGCGGAAGGCCTCATCGACGACGAAGGGCTCCGGCGGCACCGGAAGCCGGCGCAGGACCTGGGCATCAGCGGTGAAGACAATCTGGGTGACGATATAGCCCTGGACGCTACCGTCAGCGATCATCGGCACATTGAGCAGCTTGGTTTTTTCATAAACCAGCCCTTCGGGCTGATCCTGCTTGGCAGGCAATGCTGCGGCAGTCTCCTTCCAGTAGGAGATTCCGAAGCTGGTGCCCACAGTGACGAGACAAGCCCAAATGCCTGTGATGAGCAGTTTCATCATTTGCGCTTGCCTGCGATCATCAACGAGTAGGTACCGTCCGATTCAACCTCCTGGATCGACCTTGCGATAATTGCCGACACTTCACGCACCGCATCCAGATGGATCTGCAGCGCGGCCTGATTGCGGACCAGGCTGGCGCGCAACTGTGTGAGTTGCGGCGTGATCCGCGGATCGGTCTTGACGTCCTGCATCAGCCGCATCGCGCGGGTCAATTCAAGCAAACCCCGATTCTTGCGCTGGCTGAAGGCGTCGAATTCCACCATGACGCGGGCTTCGAGCTTCTCCGTCTCTTCGTCGATGGTCGCCTTCAATCTATCGATCGCGGTCAGCGTGCTGCTTTGGGTACCGAGCCATTGGCCGTGCACCTCGTCCCCCTCGTCAAAGGCGAGAGCCGTCTGCGCGGGCGATTCAGGAAAGTCGGTTTCAGGCAAGGTCAGAGCCTGCGCTTCGACGGGGATAACGGAGGTCCGCTGTTCGATCTGTTCCATGTCGATCTCTACTGTCATGGCCGAAATCGGCCGTTAGCCTTCTGAAGCGGGTCCCGATGTCGGGCGCGATTTTGCCAGTTGCTTGGCGATGCCGACGCCATTGCCCTTGGCCATTTCATTTCCGATCTGCTCGGCCAGCATCGAGCGCCAGACATTGCCGGCGGTACCCTTGCCGAACACATCCTCGGCATCCTTCGGCAGCATCGTTTCCACGAACATCTGCAGCACGAAGGCTTCGAACTTGCGGTAGACCGGATTGCTTCCTTCCGCTTTCCGGATGATCGGCGTTGCTGCGACCTCCCCGCCGCTGATGGGGGCCGGCGTCGTGCTCTGCGCCGTCTGACCCGCGGCGAACTCGTCCGCGATCGCTGACGCGAAATTCGCGTTGCCTGCCGGCGCCATGCGCTCCAGCCTGGTTGCCGCCACGCGCTGGGCGGCCGGATCGGCCGCTTTCATGACGTCCGCGATCAGATCGTTCGATACCGCCGCGACAGTCATGTCGCGCCCTGCGTAGTTGTGAGAGCTTTCATCGGCCTATCCTCCCTCGATCGAGCGCCGCACGGCTTTGTCGACTTCATCTTCCAAAACCCGCTTTTCATCGGCCCGAACCGTGCGTCCGACCGCCGACTTCACCATCTTCAGCGCATGTTTCAGCTTGCGGCCTTCATCGCGCGCATGCGCCGCAAGCCGTTCCTTGGTCTTGGCCACGACGCCCTGTTCGATGCTCGCGGCGCGCAGACTCTGGCTAGCCGTCTGCACCGCCAGGTCCGGAAGCTTGCTCTCATCGTTGAACCCTTCGAGAATGAGGCGCTGTTTCTCTTCGAGCTGATTTTCACGCGTCTGGCATTCCATCAGCTGCCACTGGGCAATCCTGTGCAACCTGGCCTGCACGGCGGCGATACGGCGGATCTTGCGGTCGCGCTTCTGCATTGCTGGTCACCCGGACAGCCAGGACGCAAAGGCGATGCTGAATTGCAGCACCATTTCGCGGCCCGTGAGATAGAGCAGCAGCAGGCCGCCAGTGAGTACAAAGGGAATCGAGATAAAGTAGACGGGAATGCTTGGCGTCAGTTTATTGGCGAGACCGACCGCGAAGTTGACAATGACCGCATAGATGACGAAGGGACTGGCGACCCGGAGCGCCAGCGTGAAGGCCTGGGAGAGGTGATCGACAAGTTGCGTTAGTCCACCCTCAGCGCTGATCCCGGTTGCCGGCAGCCAGATCTGGTAGGATCCGACCAGGCCACGCAACAGTTCCCAATGCTGATCGGTCAGAAAGAAAACAACGATGGCGGTCAGTGTGATCAGCGGAACCAGCGCCGGCACATGCTCGCCATCGTCGGCAACACCGGGAAGGGTCAGACCGATCCCCGACGCGACGAATGTAGCCATTGTCTCTAGAGCAGCGAAGAACACGCGAGCGGTGAGCCCGATCACGAGGCCGACCATGAGCTCGGACATGATCAGGCGGATGAGGTCCGACGCAGTCGCCGCTTCCACCGCCGGCCGGACCGTGGCCTCGAGCAAGGGTGTCAGCATCAAGGTGACGCTGATGGCGAGAAACAGCCGCACCTGCATCGGGATATTCACGCGGGAATAGCCGGGTGCCACCATCATGCAGATCCCGATGCGACAGAAGATCAGGAACGTCGACAGGACGGAGACCGAGCTGCTCGCGATCAAGACACAGCTCCGAGCGACATCACCTCGGCGCCGCGCGCAATCTCCACATGCGACAGCACCGGGAGCGCGGGGAACATGCGTTCGGTGATCATCCGCACATAGGGGCGGACATCAGGTGGTGCGACCAGCACCGCAGTATCGCCATTTGCGGCGGCCTTGCGAACCGCCACAGACACGTCATCCGCGAATTGCTCGACCAGCCGGGGATCGGCATCAAACTCCACGATCTCGCCCTTGGCGTCGCGCTTAATGCTCTGATGGAAGGCAAGATCCCAGCGATTGCCGAGACGAAGCACCTTAAGCACGCCGTTATCTGCAAAATCACCGCAAATCTGCTGCGCAATGCGCATCCGCACATGCTCGGCCACATGTTCGGAGCGACGGACATGGGGCGCAATCTCGGCAATCGCTTCCAGAATGAGGTGCAGATTGCGGATGGAGATGCGCTCTGCGAGCAGCAGCTTGAACACCGCCTGCAGGCCGGAATAGGAGATCTGCGACGGGACCATATCCTCGATGAGCCGCTTGTATTCGGGATCGAGCCGATCCAGCAGCGCGCGGGTATCCTTATAGGTGAGGAGCTGGGCCAGATTGTTGCGGACGACCTCGCTGAGATGCGTGAGCAGCACGGAGATATTGTCAGCGATCTTGAAGCCGTCCTGTTTGACCTCATCGATAAATGTCTCGGGAACCCACATAGCCTTCATGCCGAAAGCGGGTTCGATTGTCTCGTCGCCGGGCACATCCGGCTTCCGATCGCCGTCAAACAGCACCAGGGCTTCCCCGATGCGCAATTCGTGATGAGCCACGACCGTGCCGTAGATCTTGATGCGATATGATTTCGGGCCGATTGACAGATCGTCGGTCAGCTTGATTTCGGGCACGACAAAGCCGTATTGGGCGGCGAAACGCCGCCGAACCTTGGCAACACGATGCGCAAGTTCGCCATGGGCATTGAGCATCTGGATCGCAAGCTGACTGCCGACGCAGAGCTCGACATCGGAGGTCTTGAGCAATTCCTTGACGGAATCCTGGTTCTCGATCTGCGCTTTTTCCTGAACCTGCGCGATACGTGCCTGTTCCAATTTGGCGCGTGCCGCCTGCTGACGTGGCAGCGAGAAGCTCATGAAGGCCATCGCGCTACCCAACAGCGCAAACGGCAGAAACGGCAGGCCGGGGAGCAGACCGAGCGCGAACATCATCATCGCGGCAACTGACTGGGCGCGCGGATACTTGCCGAGCTGTTTCAGCACCATCTGCTCGGCAGAGCCTCGGGTACCGCCCTTGGAAACGAGCAGGCCCGCGGAGAGCGACACGATCAGCGCCGGGATCTGGGACACCAGACCGTCGCCGACCGAGAGCTTGGTGAAGACGTCAGCGGCTCGTGACAGCTCCATGCCATGATGAGTGACACCGATGATGATGCCGCCAAAGATGTTGATGGCGGTGATGATCAGGCCAGCAATAGCGTCGCCGCGCACGAATTTCGAAGCACCATCCATGGCGCCGAAGAACGAACTCTCCTCCTCCAGCTCGTGGCGCCGACGCTGCGCTTCCTTGTCGTCGATCAGACCCGCTGACAGGTCGGCGTCGATCGCCATCTGCTTGCCGGGAATGGCGTCGAGCGAAAAGCGAGCGCCGACTTCGGCGATACGCGTTGCACCCTTGGTGATCACAACGAAATTCACGGTAACGAGAATCGCAAAAATGATCAGGCCGATGACGAAATCGCCGCCCATCACGAATTTGGCGAAGCCAGCGACGACATAGCCGGCGGCATGTTCTCCCTCACCGCCATGCGACAGGATCACACGTGTGGTCGCCACGTTGAGCGCCAGGCGCAGAATGGTCGCGATCAGCAGCACGGTGGGAAATGCCGAGAAATCCAGCGGCCGCTGGATCCACAGCGACACCATCAGGATCAGCGCGGACAACGCGATGGAGAAGGCCAGGCCGAGGTCGATCAGGATCGTCGGAACCGGCAGCACCAGCATCACCAGAATGGTGACGATGCCGAATGCGAAGGCGACGTCCGTGCCGGCCCGCCGTTCGGCCGGCAGGGCTGAAATCGTTACGTCGGCCATGGCAGTTCTCGCGCGAATATCATAGCCGCACCTTGCAGCGCCGACCTTGCGTGAAGATGGTGCAAGCGACGGCGGCTAGAAGCCGCGCTCGATCCGGCCGTAAAGCACTTCGGTGAAGGCAAAGATGTGGGCTCCCATGAAGGAGCCGGTGACAGCGACCACAATCAACATCACCACGATCTTGGGGATGAAGGTCAGCGTCATTTCCTGCACCTGGGTCAGCGCCTGCAGGAGGGCAATGACAATGCCGACGAACATCGCGGCACCGACCGCCGGGCCGGCGGCAACGATGATAGTCCAGATCGCCTGTTGGGCGATATCGAGGGCGTCGCGCTCGTTCATGGTTCAGCTGATCGTGATGCCGGGTCCAAGAGAAACCTTGACTCCGTTCTCGAGCGTCGCAACCGCGCCACCCTTGATGATATAGACTTCCTTGATCTTGCCGGTCGTGCTCGTGCCGGATTCGTCCGTGAATGACGCAGTACGGCCGATCAGCCCTTCGGCCTGGGACATCGCGCTGGTCGACAACAGCGTATCGAGTTTTGCATTGGTCTGAACCGCCTGCTCGACTGACGACAGCTGTGCAAGCTGGCTCATATATTGGGTCGAATCGGTCGGATTGGTGGGATCCTGATTGCGCATCTGCGCGATCAGAAGCTGCAGGAACCCGTTGTAGTCGATCATGTTGGCCGACTGCGACGACGTGCCCGACGTCCCGTTGGTCGCGGATTTCGCGGTATCTACGCCATTGACGATCATCTCGCTCTCCTTGAGTTCAGGCCACAACCGGCAGCAGCATGTCGGCGCTGCCCAGGATCGCCTGTTCGATCTCGAACAGGACCCGGATTTTCCGTAACGCCTCATAATAACGCTTTGCCTCGACTAGCTCGTCGATCGCATCGAGACCTTGCAGCAATTCCTTGTTGTCGGCGGCCGCGTAAATCGCGCAACGCTGATGCCCGAAGACCGCACGCGCCTGTTCGATATCGCCCGGACTCATCAACATCAGCTGCACAACGAAATAGAGCTGCCGGAGCGGTGTTGTCGCGTCGGCGACCTGCATGACTTGACTTTCCAGCAGGAATGTCACGTCGTTGATCAGCTCCAGCGTCACCTTGCGGTCGACCCGCAGAACAGCGCCGTTAATATAGATTTTCTCGCCTGATCGCAGCGATATGCACATCGGCTTCTTCATGCCAGCGAATCCCGGATGACGATATTGATGGCGACGAGATCGCTCACGTCCGACAGCTGCTCTTCCCGGAGGCGCTCGGCTTCCTTGACGACCCAGAGACCAATCGAGATCAGCTGCGCTCGCAACTGCTCCGGTAGACCGTTTCGCGGACTCGACAGATCTTCTATGAAGAACGTCCAGAGGTTGCGAATATAGAGCAGAGCGTCTGCTTCTTCGGTTGAAGCAAGCACACCGCTCTGGATCTTCTGAAGGAGTGCAATGCCGTGATTGAGTGCTTGTTGTTCCCTGGATCGCGCCTCGCGGCCGCTATCCTCGATTTCCGCGTCGTAACCTGCCAGCGTCATTTCAATCGACAATCTGTTGCTTCATGGATCAGCCCACCAATCAGAGGTAATTGAGGATGCTGAGCCGCTGAATTTGCGCCGTTAGCGCATGCGACATCTCCAACTGGTTCTTCAGGCTCGTGACCCGTACCGATGCTTCCTCGGGGTCCACAATTTCCATCGCATTGACCTGCCTGTTGACGATATCGACCTGGACCTTGAGACGGCTGGTTGCATTTGTCGTCTGCTCCTGTGCGGTACCCAGACGCGCACCGACGCTGGCCAGGTCAGAGATCGAGTCAGCGACCATCAGCAGCGCTTTATCGGTGACCGCCTGAAAAGTGCCCTGGTTCAGGCTCTGCAGATCGAGCCCACTGAGCATCGTGTAAGCCATCGCCAGTTTTCGGAACGCCTTGTCATTGGCACTGACCGATGAATCAACGGTTTGTGTCGTGGAAATACGACTGCGCATGACCTGATCGGATGCTGAGGACCAGTTTGTTCCCCAGGCCGGATCGTCGAACTCGGCCGCAAACGCATTGTTGAGAAAGTTCTCCATGGCGGCGGGTGTGATGCTCTCGGAGCCCACCGCTCCCGGCGCGAAACCAAAAGTGGCGGTGAATGCTGCATCGATCGCCGTCTTGCTGGGCGAGCCGGCCTCGTATGACGTCATTGGCTCCTGCCCGGTATTGATGCCACCGAAGAGATACTGCCCGTCCATTGCGACATTGAGCGTCGTGAGGAGTGATTGGAGATTCGATGCCGCGGGCTGAGCAATGATGCCGCCGCCATTTGCCGAATTGCGCGCCGCCAGAAGATCCTTCTGGAAGGATTGCGCAGTGTCGATCAGCTGGGAGATGCGCTCCTGTGCGACGTCGAGGCGGGCGCCCACGAGCGCATTGGTATCGACGAGTTTCCCCATATCGAGGAGCTCTGCCCGCAGAGTGACGTCGCGGCCGGCGAGTGCCCCAAGGCCCTCCCCGACATCGGCCAGCCTGCCGGTCGTCGCTTCCTTGATCGCTTTCGACATTGCCACCTGGCTCTTCGAAGCGGAGATGCGCAGGGTGGTTGAGATCGAGTTCGACGAGATGAAGTTTGTTGCCATATCGATTACCCCACCGCCATCAGAAGTTGTTTCAGCATGTCGTCGATCGTCGAAATTAGCTTCGACGATGCTGAGAAGGTACGCTCGACCTGCAACATGAAGGACATTTCGTCATCCATATTGACGCCATTGACGTTCGACAGCGCGTCGGCGCTGCGCTCCAGAAGTGTCTGGCTATAGGTGGCTTCGTCGCCCACGCTCTTACGCTGCGATTCCAGCCAACTCACCGAGGAGCCGGCAAAGTCGACCAGGCTGCCGCTGGGTTTGCCGAGAGCAGCCGGATCGTAGGTTCTGGATGCTGCCATGCCATCAACGAGACCCTGAATGCGAGCGAAGAAACCCGCTTCACCTCCGGCATTGTAGACGTAGCTGGCGCCGTTCATGCCGCCGTCCCGAACCAGGCTCGGATTGCCCCCCAACGCCTGATCGACCAGATCGGTCACCTTGATCGTGCCGGCGAGACCGACATTGATCGCGCCTGTGGTTGGCATCCCGGGTCCACCGGCATAGGTGAAGAGGCCGGTTTGATCCGGCCCGCCGGCACCGGTCTGATCCTTTTCGACAAAGACCTCGATCACGCCGCGCGCGATTTCGTCAAGCTGGTTCTGGTATGTCACCATCTTGTCGTCGCGAAGCGTTGCCAGGCCAGCGAGCTTGCCCGAGCTGATCGGCATGATCGCATTAGCGCCGGTGACCGGCACGCCGTCGATAACAACGGCGTTCCCCGTTGTGCCGGCCGTGTAGGAATGTGTCGGATCGAAGGTTACGGAGCGAGCGGTACGTTCGAATAACGTGACCCCGGAATCCGTATAGACAACCATGTCATTGTTCGCTCGGGTGGCAAACGTGATGCCGACCTCCTGGGACAGCTTCGACAGAATATTGTCGCGTGTATCAAGGTAGTCGGTGACGTCGGAGCCGGAGATCGTTCCCTTGATGATCGCCGTATTGACCGTCTCGAACTGGGCTAGCAGCTGATTGATATTGTTAACCGAAGTCGCCATCTCGGCATCAGCATCGGCCCGGGTCATTTGTACAGTATTGGTCGCATCGTTCAGCGCTGTGGCGACGCCCTTTGCCGCGGTCACAGCAGTCTGTGCAAAGGTGACATTGTTCGGCGCCGAGGCATACTGCTGCAAGGCGCTTTTCAGCTTGGCGAGCTGTGCCGCGGCCGATTGATCGAGCTCGGGATCGTCGATCGTGACTGCCGCAATTTTTTGCAGGCCGTTGTAGAGAGCATCCTGCTGCGCCGAGGTCGAGACGGCCTTGACCACATTATTGAACAAGCCGGCGCTGGCGGCCCGTTGAATGCCGCTGACATAGACGCCGCTGCCCGGCTGGGAAACGATCAGGGCATTCTTGCGCGAGTAGCCGTCCTGGTGCAGGCCGGCCACATTGCGCGAGATGACGGAAGACTGCACGCCCGACGCCATGAGCGACGAGCGGGCCGAACTAAGTGCGACCGTAAGTGACATTGGAGACTCCCGTCGGTGATCGGCGCTATGCGCTAGCGCTTCAGGTTGACGAGCACGTCGAGCAAATCAGCGCCGGTCTGGAACACCTTGGAATTCGCGGTGTAGCTACGCTGCGACTCAATCATTGCCGTGAGCTCGTTGGCGAGATCGACGTTGGACGCTTCGAGGGCTTCCGGCTTGATCGTGCCGAGACCGCTATTGCCCGCGAAATCGACCTGGATATTTCCGGAATTAATACTGATCGAATAGACATTCCCGACTTCAGGCGACAGATTGTCGGGACTCGGCACCGTCGCCAGCGGGATCTTGTAGGTCGCAAGGCGCGTACCATCGTCGAAGATCGAGTACATCGTGCCGTCGGAACTCACTTCCACGCGATCAAGCGCGCTCGGTGCATTGCCATTGGTGGTTGCCTTGAACTGAAAGTCGGCTGCGACCTGTGTCATGTTCGACATATCGAGCGTGAATGGCGAACCGCCCGGGATTGTGAAAGCCATCGATGTCGGGCTCGCCGCGTCGAGCCTGCCTTTGCCGGTCGCGCTGACGTCGAAAGTGAAGGTTTGGGTCGACAATGCCGGACCACCATAGGGGAAGCCGCCGCCGGCGGCCGCGTCTGCGTTGTTATAAATCTCCACATCCCACGTATTCGCGGCCGTCTTGAACATATACATGTCCAGCTTCACCGGATTGCCAATATTGTCGTAGGTGATCAGTGAGGTTTTCGACGTATAAGCCGGCGGGCCCGCGGTGATCGCCGCATTGGAATCGAGGTTGGCGCCATCGAGCTTCGCTGTCGTGGTCGGGTTTCCGAGCAGCGTCTGCTGGGCGATGTTGACGACCTCCAGATTTCCAAGACCGTTCGCGACCACATCCGGCGCCGCGCCGTTCTTGATGTTGTAGCCCATCAGATAATAGCCAGCGGTATTGTAGAGATTACCCTGACCGTCAGGCACAAAGGAGCCGGCACGCGTAAGGTACGGCGTTCCGCCGGAATCGCTGACAATGAAAAAGCCGTTACCCTGGATAGCCAGGTCGGTCGCCGACGTCGTGTAGTTCAACGTCCCGGGATCGGAGATGGCGTAACGAACCTGCGTTTCGACGCTGCCGGAATTGTAGTTTCCGGTGCCGCTGCGAAGAATGAGAGAAGAGAATTCTGTCGAGGCGCGCTTGTAGCCTGTCGTGTTCACGTTGGCGATATTGTCAGCGACCGTTGCCAGCTTGTTCGACTGCGCGTTCATGCCGGAGCCGCCTGTGCGCATCACCCCATACAGACTCATCGATTATCCTCCGTTTCACGTGTGAAGTATTAGAAGTGAAGTTGCTTGCGTGAGGCTGGCGGTTATCCACAGGGTCATCGTGACGCAGTGCGTTCGGCGCAAAAGTCGCGCGCCTTGCTTGTCCACGAGCCGAACCCGCTTGCGACAAGGCTGCCGATAACACTGCAGATATAGCGCTTCTGGCCGATGACATTGGTCGGCCCGGCATTGTAGCGCGCGACGGCCATCGTCCAGTTTCCCTCGCGCTCGCGCAGGTCTTTCAGGAATCGCGCGGCGTAATCGACATTGCGCGCGGGATCGAACATTGCTTCCACACTGGGAAATTTCCCGCCGTGATAGCGATGATTGATCTGCATACAGCCGAGGTCGACCAGCTTCGCGCCCTTGGCCTTTTCTTCCGTAAAGCGCGCAACGGCATTGCGCAGATCGGCGGCCAACACCGTCCTGCCATCGACATTGAGTGCATAGGGATTCAGCATGCCCTTGCGTCCAGTCTCGCTGAGGCCGACCGCATACAGCACGCCGAGTGGCACATTGTGACGGTGTGCCGCGCGTGCCATCTCCCGCTCGCACGGGCCTTCAGCCTGAACTTCGGTCGCGGCGCTAGATATAAACAGTGCTGCTGCGAACCCGATTGCTGTTCTGATCCTGCTGCCGTTCCGCCGGCCTTGGCGATTGTTCATGGTCATGCCTGTTATGCCGTGCACCGCTCTGCGCATCGCCGGACGACCGGCCCGAAGAGCCACCATCCGCCTGCGATCCGCCTGACGACGGCAGCGAGGAACGCTGATCGGACTGCCCCTGCTGTTGCTGTTGGCCGTTGTTCAGATTTGAATCGGGGGCGCGGGTATGATCGATCGCCGCGATGTCGAACGTGTAACCAGCCGACTGCATGGCGTCGGTGAGCGCACCGCGCTCCTGCCGCAGCATCTGCGTGGTCTCGTAGCGATCCGCGGTGAGGTGAATCTCCACGGAATCGCCGGCAAGCCGCATCTTGACCGTGACGGAGCCGAGATTGGGCGGATCGAGTTCGAGCGTCATCATGCGCACCGGCCGGCTATCCGCAGCCTTGTTCGTTTCGAGCCCCGGCGCGTCGGCCGCGCGGGCCCCCTCAGGTGATGCGACGGCCGCCAGATCAGTCGCCATCCGATCGACGATCTTCTGTAGCGTCGTGATCTGTTGCACGGGTTCAAAATGCGTTTCTTGTTCGCGAACGACCGCTTTCGCGACCGGAAGCGCCTTGGTATCCGTCGTCTCGACCGTCAGCGTGAACCGCTGCGTGGCGGCTGCGTCGGCGTCGGGCCCGTCGGCCGCTGCGACGTGAACGAGCTTCGCGGGATCGAGCACAGCAGCATCTGCCTTCACGTCCGTTGCCGAGGTGCGAGGCGCAGCTTTGTCATCGCCAGCCAGAGGCGAATGAGCGTGATCGAATTTGGCCATCGCCGCACTGAGCGCGGGATCCGGACTGTGCCAGGGCGTAGATTTTGTCGCTCCCTCCTCGCCCCTTGTCGCCTTCGAATCGTCATCATCGGTTTGATCGTCCCTGACATTCGGCTTTTGCGCCACGTCCCCCGTCAATTCCGCAAGAACGGATGCCGCGTCGAGCGCCGGCTTTGCTTCAACGATCTTCGCGTCATCAGCTGTCCTGGCGGCATGTGGCATAGCCGTTTTGGGCTCCTTTGAGACCAGGCGGAGCTGCTCGCGAAAGTGATCGGCTTTTTCCTTGCCGTCCTTGCTATGGGCGCTGCCGTTCAATCCGCCTTTCGCCCCGACCTTTCCGGCCGCTGTCTGGCGAAGCGCTGCCGTCAGGAGATCGGCATTGTTCATCGGGTTTTCTCCCTTAATTGTTCCTGCGACGCATCGAGCAACTTTTGCGCCCGATCGACGGCTGCGAGAGAGCGGCTGAAATCAATGCGCGGCCGCATGGCCGTCTTCGCTTCGCTGCTTCCGTCGCTCTTGGCTTTTGCCTCCGGGAGCGCCTTTCGAACATTCAGTCCAATGGCAAGCGCGGCGGTTTGCAGTTCGACGTCACGTTCGGATAGTTTTGCCTTGTCGACCTGCTCAAGCTCGGCGATTGCCGTACTGTGTGCTGATGTCGCGACCCGCGCTGCCGCACGATACAGCCGCGCCCGCGCACGCTCGGCGCTGTCGTCATCGGACAATGCAAATACACGGTCGGCGGCGAGCACCGTCATTTCAGTCTTGCCGCGAACCAATGCCGTTCTTGCAATAAGGAGATAGAGCGCGCGCTGGCTCGCCCGATCGAGATGATCGAGTACGGCGACAAGACGCGGGAAACGATCGGGACGCTGCACGAAGCTGAAGCGCGCGACAGAGAGCGCAAAGCGCTGGCGGAAATTACCTGCATAAATGGAATGCCGATATCGGCGAAAATAACGTATCGCAAGAGCTTCGAACTTGTCGAAGTCGTCGTCCTGTCCGACGATGAAAATCTCCCGACGCAGCGCCGCTTCCTCGACCAACGTGCCCGGCATCATCAACCGCACTTCGTCGAGCAACGCGATCGCGGCCTTCAGGTCGTCCTGGGCAACCAGTGCCGACTGCACCAGCGCAATCTCGGCACCGAGCGCCGCGGGCAGACTGCGTGGCTTGATACTCGCGAGCTTCGACTTCGCTTCGTCCGTGCGCCCTTCCACATAGGCGATGGCGCCGTCGACAATCGACTCGTCGATATTCAGCACATTGCGGGAGCGAAGGCTCGCGACCACCTGCGGAGACCCGCCACTCAAGAGGAAGGTGACAGCTGCGCGAGAGTTACGCGGCTCCTTCCAGACGGCAGCATCGGCTTTCAGAAAGCTCTCACCCAGGCGCTTCAACAAGGCGGGTTGGGAATTGTGGGCATCGAGATCGCCGCGTGCGATCTGATCCTGCAGCATCTGCAGTGAACGAACCATCTGATACGGCTCGCGCATCTGGTCGTCGGCCGGCTGCGCATGTGCGCTGCCAAGACCGACTAGAAGCGTTGCTGCAATGATTCTGACGCTCGTCATAGCACGGGAGCACGGATCAGAAGCTCGATCCGCCGGTTCTGCGCGGCGAGCGGATCATTCTGAATTTTCGGCCGGCGGTCCGCATAGCCCTCGATGCGTTCGACCCGCCCGGCGTCGAGGCCGCCGCGCACCAGCATGTGATAGGCCATATGCGCACGTGCGGTCGAAAGCCGCCAGTTGTCATATTCCGACGTGCGATAGACGCGGCTGTCAGTGTGACCGCGCACGATGACCTGGCCGCGGCTCTGCGCGATCATCGGCGTAATCTTGTCGAGCGCGCGAACGAGACCGGGCGTGGGCTCGGCCGAGCCGTTAGCAAACATTCCGTAATTCACGTCATCCGTCAGATTGATCAGGAGCCCTTCCGGGGTTTCCCTTACTTCCGCCACCGGACGCGCTGGTCCAATGGCGGCCAGTGCCGCGGAGATTGCGGCCTGGAGTTTGCCGGCATCCATCGGTTGGGCTTTTTCTGCCGGGGCGGGCGCCTTGTCGGACTGCGCCTGAGATTTATCAGCTGGCGCTGCTGTCTTGTCTGCCTGCGCCGGTTGCGGACGACCCGCCGCCGGATTGGACTTGTCGCCATCGTCAGCGAACAACCCGGCGGGCTTCGGCGCCTCCTGCTTGTCGGATTTCGCGGGAGTTGAATTCGAGCCGGACATCTCCTGCCCCGGGGTGCCCGTGGCGTCAGGCTTGGCATCGAGCGGGCGCGGCTCCTGGCCCTCGCTCGCTGCAGCAGCAACATCCTCACCGAATGGAAGGCTGCCGGCGTCCTTGCGTCCCGATAGCTTCTTCTCGAGCGACGAGATCGACGCCATCGGCCAGTTGATGGGATCGAAGGGGTCTCGATAGGCCTCTCCGCCCTTCAAGCCTTCTTTGCGATTCGGATCCAGCGATGCGCTGGTCTGCCCAGGTCGCGGGGGACCGCCGGCGATCTCCGAGAGCACCGCATAAGGATCGCGAAACAACGTCGCCTCGCCATAGCGCGGCTGCGGAGGCTGCGGACGCGCGAGCGCATCCGTCGGCTGGCCTGGTTCCGGATGCGGCCACTTACTCTCGCCTTCCACGGCCTTACCGGGGTCAACCCGCCGGGCGTCGTTGATGCCTTTGCGATCCGGCGTCGAATCCGTCAGCTTGATCGGATTGAAATAGTTGGCAACGCTCTCACGCGTTTCCTGATTGGTGGCATTGATCAACCACATCACCAGGAAGAACGCCATCATCGCCGTCATGAAGTCGGCATAGGCGATCTTCCAGACACTGTTCTTCGTCTCGCCGCTTTCGAGAGAACTGCGGCGGCGAATGATGACCAGTTCAGTTGGAAGCGGATCGGCCATCTCAGCTCTGGACCGCCATCTTCAATCGCTCGGTCCAGACCTTGAGCTGAGTCTCAAGCACGATCTGATCAACGATGATCGACGCTTCCGCTTCGGGGCCTGCACGCAATTCCGATGCAATGGCGCGGACGCCGAGCTTGCTGCGGATCAGTTCGAGCAGCTCCGATGGGCCGGTGATGCGCAGGACCGGGCGGCGGCTATCGGTGGTAATCGACGACAGATGCTCGATGAATGACGTGACGGCCTGCTTCTGCACAGCGTTGCTGATGAGCGGCTCAAGAAGTCGGGCGGCTACGCCGGCGATTCTTCCCTGCAACTGGTCGCCCATTTCGGCGATATCGCTGGCGAGCTTGGCCGCAGTCTCGTTGACCAGTTGCTGCCGTTCTTCGGCGGCCTGCGCCGCAAGTGTCTGCTTTTCCTGCTCCATGCGCCGTTCGAACTCGGCGAGTGCACTCGCATAGCCTTCGGCGCGACCGCGCTCATAGCCATCATCCTCCTGCACAACAGGGGGCTTTGGCTGCATCTGCGCCTGCGGCTGAAACGACGGTTGCTGCTTTGCCTTCTGCAGAAGCGGCTGATGTTGCGGCTGCACGCTGGAGTGATGCAGATGGTCGAACGGAACGACGCGGCTGCGCGTTTTTGGCGGCTCCGGTCGATCGAAATCGGCGATCAGACGTGCGACTTGCTCTGCGCTCATACCGCTTCCTCTTGTCTGATCCATTGTTTCAGAATCGCTGCCGCCTGCTTCTCATCGAGCTGGATGATCTGTTCCAGTCGTCTTTGCGGCGTATTCTGCATACTGCTCGAGACATCCTGGATAAGATTGGGCGGTGCCTCTCCTCCTGACAGAGCCGCGGTCGCCATCGTGCTGCTGCCACTGAGCAGCGCATTCGTCTCGGCCTGGAACTGCGTCGTCTCGTCAGTCTTCGCGCTCGCCAGGATCGTATTGATGGCCGGGCGCAAACCGAACCAGATCAGCATGCCGGCCACGGCCAGGATGGTGATGGCACTTACGAGACTGCCCGCTTGGCGCATCATCACCTCCGTGAAGGTGATCGACGGCACCGGTGTCAGGTCGCGCGCGCCTTCTATGAATTCGACCGCCGAAACCTGAATCTGGTCGCCGCGCGGACGATCGATGCCGGCTGCGGTCGCAGCAATCTGCGAGATCTCCGCGACCTTGGCTTCGATCGCAGCATCGCTCACCTTGTCGCCAAGGCTCGCAATGAGACGCGGCCGATTGACGAGAACGGCAAGGAACATCTTGTTCACCACGAAACCGTCGCTCGTGGTCGTCACCGTTTTCGACGACACTTCATAATTGGTGATGTCTTCGCGGCGCTGCTTCTCGTCATTCTGGTTCTTGGCGCCGGTCGCATTGACCTGCTGATCGGGCAGATTCTGCTGGACCGTGGTCGGTTGCTGGCGATCGAGGCTTTGCGACGTTTCCTTCTCGCGCACAGCGCGCACAGAGCGTTGCACCCGCGAATCCGGATCGTAGACCGTCTCGTTGGTCTGTTTCTTGTCGGTCGACAGCTGGGTCGCAACGCTGACCTCGAAGTTATCGAGCCCCAGATAGGGCGTCAGTGCCCGGCTCACATTCTCCTGGATCGAGCGGCTGACGACCTTCTGCAAATTGGCCATTGTGGTCGGCGTTGCTCCGACACCGCCGCTGCCGTCATCGTCCGAAAGCAGCGAACCGTCACTGTCGAGCACGGTGACCTTGTCCGCGGTCATTCCCGGCACGGCCGCGGCCACGAGATGACGCACCGAGCGCGCCGTGCGCGCATCCGCCGGACCGTCCGTTCGTAATACGACCGAGGCCGACGGCGGTGACTGCTCACGCCGGAACGAGCCGCGCGCGGGCATCACGATATGGACGCGCGCAGCCTTGACGCCTTTGAGAACCTGGATCGTCCGCGCAATCTCGCCCTCGAGTGCACGCACGCGCGTGATCTCCTGCATGAACGATGTCAGGCCGAGCGAGCCAATCTTGTCGAAGAGTTCATAACCACCGCCGGTCGTGCTGGGCAGGCCCTTGTCGGCCAGCAGCGTACGCGCCTGCGCCGTCTGTCCGGGGCGAACATAGACGGTGTCTCCCGCCGTATTCAGATCGAAAGCGATGTTCGCGTCGCGCAGTACTGAGCTGACACGCGTCACATCCTCGCGGCTGAGACCGGAATAGAGAACGTTGTATTCTGGCCGGCTTATATAGTACGCGCCGCCGCCAACGCCGCCGAACACAGCGAAGCCGACCACCGCGAGCAGAATGAGACGCTTCGTGCCCAGCTCAAGTAGATTATTCCAGAGCTTCTGCGCGTGCTCACGATTGACCATAAAAACCCCTGCCCACTTCCGAATCGATCATCGATTGTGAAGCTTGTCCGAGGGTTACGGAGAGCCGGAAAACAAAATGGCCGCGACCATGATGGTCGCGGCCATTTCTATTCACGATGCGAGAGCGATTAGCCGCGGAACAGCGACAGGATGCTCTGGCTGCCCGAATTCGCGATCGACAGCGCCTGGATGCCGAGCTGCTGCTGAACCTGCAGAGCCTGGAGGCGGGTCGATTCGGCGTTCATATCCGCGTCGACGAGCTGGCCGATACCGCGATCGAGCGAGTCGGTCAGGGTTTTGACGAAGTTCTGCTGCAGGCCGATGCGGTTCTTGATGGCACCGAGGTTGGTGGCCGAATCGGTGATCTTGGCGAAAGCATTTTCGACACCCGCAATGTAGGTCTCGAGCTTGGCAAGGTCGGCAGCGTTATCGGTGAGCTTCGAGATGTCCATCGACGAAACGCTGAACGTTTCCCAAGCGGTACCGGTATAAGCGTCGTAGGTCTGATCCAGAACGCCCTTCTTGGTGTCGACCGGGGTCGTGAGTGCGGTCAGCGTGACAGCAGCACCGAGACCAGAAACGCTCGCGTCGATGGCAATATCGGAGTCATTGCGGCTCTTGAACGACAGCGTGGTGCCATCCGCCGCAACGCCAACCGACAGGCCCTCGATGCCGAGCTTGTTGATCGACGTCGCGATATCCGAGAGGGAGGTGTTCGCAGCGACGGCAATGTTGATCGCCGGAGCAGTACCAACCGTCACCGTGATGTTGCCACCAACGTCGGTGGTGGCATCGTATGCAGCAGTGGTCGCCGTCGGAAAGGTCTGGGCGTTATAGGCCGTGTCCAGATTGGCGTCGTAGAGTTTGATCGCGCCCAGATCGATCGAGAGCGTATCGATCTTGACGGCACCACCGGCACGGGAGAACGACGATACGACGCTCTTGGTCGCATTGTAGCTGGCAGAGGTCGAATCGCCCGAGATCCAGTTTTCACCGTTGAAAACCGCGCTGTCGGCGGTGTTCTTCAGCTGCTTCTGCAGCTCGGTGATTTCGCTCTGGATCTTGGCGCGATCCACGCCCGGCGTACGGGCAGCAACCAGCTTCGACTTGATCGACGACACGACATCCACGGTACCGGTCAGGCCCGTATACATGGTGTCGATGGTCGCGGCGCCGAGGCCGAGAGCGTCCTGCACGGCGCCCAGAGCCTGAACGTCCGAACGCATCGTGGTGGCGATCGACCAGTAAGCGGCATTGTCCGAAGCCGTCGACACGCGATAACCGGTGGAGATGCGATTCTGGGTGGTCGCGAGGTTGGAGCTGACCGTGCGCAGGGTCTGCAGCGCGGTCATGGCGGAGGAATTGGTCATCAAGCTAGACATCGTATGTCCCTTTAATTTGATTGATTTGCTGGGGACATACCGGACTTTCACCGGTACGGCAGGGCGGCATCATGCCTTTGGAATGTCGATATCTGATCGACCCAACCTGTCGTGAATTGCAAGCTAGCCACCAAACCTTACCTAAAGCTGAAGGCAGCAGCGACCAGTATAGTTAACAGCGATCATTTGATTCGTCATTTAGTTCGTGACGGATCAACGATCTAGAGAAACGACTTTACGAGACCGACAGCGAGCAAGTTCCAGCCATCGATCAGCACGAAGAAGAGTACTTTGAACGGCAGAGCAAATACTGTCGGCGGCATCATCATCATGCCCATCGACATCGTTAGTGTTGCAACAATCATGTCGATCACCAGGAACGGCATGACCACAAGAAAGCCGATCTCGAATGCGCGGCGAAGCTCCGACACCATGAATGCCGGAATGATGATTCGCAGATCGACTCGCTGGCCATCGAGTTTGACCTTCATACTCTCGGCAGCGAGGTTCTCGAAGGTCTGCAGATCCTTTTCACGTACGTGCTGCAACATGAAATCCCGGAACGGATCTGTGACCCGCGAATAGGCTTCCTGCTCAGTGATCTCATTCTTCATCAATGGCTGAAGGCCGTTCACCCACGCCCGATCGAAGGTCGGTGCCATCACATAGAACGTGAGGAACAGCGCGAGGCTGATCATCACAATATTAGCCGGCGTTGTCTGCAGACCGAGACCGGTGCGCAGGAACGAGAGCGCGACGACAAATCGCGTGAAGCTCGTCACCATGATGAGCAGGCCCGGCGCCAGTGACAGCACCGTCAGCAGCGCAACCATCTGGATGATCCGGCCGCTGGCACTCCCCTCGCCCTGCGGAAGCAGACTCGAGAGATCCGGCACCTGCGCCACCGCAGCCGTCGGCAGAAGCACCAGGAGCAGGATCGGAATAATACGCTTCATTGCACCACCAATGTCTCGATGATCAGTTCGCGTACCTTTCCGCTCGAACGCGTCATCGCGCGTTCGTTCAGATCTTCGCGCAGATACTGCAGACCGCGGGCGCCCTCGATCTGCGTCGGTGTGAGCGTGCGCAGATAGGCTGCGACATCCTCACCGATGCGGGCGACGACGATACTCGCCTCTTCCTCGGTCAATTTATCGGTCACGATTGACGCCTCCATGCGAATCCAGGCATTCGGCGGTGCCGCCAGATTGGTCACGACCGGTGTGATCTTGCGCAGCCGATCATTGGCATTGAAGGCGGACGAAATCGGCTTCTCGGGAACCTCCTTCTGGCTTTCGCTGATGCGCTGAAATGTCGACATCAGGTGCAGGCTGGCGAGCGTTCCTGCTCCCACCGAGAGCACAGTGACGAGCAACAGGGCGCCAAGCCACTGCATGATCCCGGGGCGCTGGCCTTCATTCGCTGTGTTATCGGCCATGGTCGATTTCCATCAGAACGGCGCGACCTGGTCATAGACCTGTTGACCCCAGTTCGGCTGTTGCACTTCCATCGACCGGCCACGCCCGCCGTACGAAATGCGCGCCTCGGCGATTTTTTCATAGGCGATGGTGTTGTTACGGCTGATATCGATCGGGCGCACGATACCGCCGACATTGACGACGCGCATCTCGTAATTAACGCGCATCTCCTGCGAGCCGCTGACCAGGAGATTTCCGTTCGGGAGTACGTCCACAACGACGGCAGCCACCGAGAAACGCACTTCCTCATTGCGGTCGATCTTGCCCGCGCCCTTGTTCGATGACTGGGATTTGACGTTGGTGTCGAAATTTCCTGCCGATATCCACTTGGCAATATTGGCCGAGTAATCGGACTCTACCTTGATCTGCGAGTCGCGCGACCGATCGGTCTTGTTGTCGAGGATCGCCTTGTCGTTCATCAGAATATTCACGGTCAGAAGATCGCCGACCCGCGTCGCTCGCGGATCGCGATAGAGATCCTTGCGGTCGCTCCAGACCGACTGAGGGCCCGCGCCGCGATAGGCACGCCTCTCGATCGGAATTGCGCGCGCATCAACCTGCATGCCATTGCCGATCGGTGACATATAGGGCGCTTGGCCAACCTCGGCGAGATTGCTGGCGCAGCCGGTCAGGCATGACAATGCGATCGGAATCAGAATCACTCTTAACCAGATCATTTCTTGGCTTTCCCGTCGTCGGTGCGACGCATCCCAGCGAGCGTGTCGGCGAGATGCGCGCCACGAGCCGGCTCCATTTCATTGAGAATCGCGCTGGCGACGCGAACGCGCAGCTTGGCGAGAACAGCAGCTGCCGTGTCGTCAGCCATGCTGGCGATCTGCTGTGCCGCGGCTTCCGGATTCATGCGCGAGTAGATCTCTACGACGCTGTCTTCCGCCTTTTTGAGGAACTCCTCGCGCAGCTTCAGCCATTCCTCATATTCGGCACGCTTGGCCTCAAGTTCGGCAATACGGAGCTTCAGCTTGGATTCTGTCGCTTCCAACTCTTTCTGCTGCCACGCCACACGCGCATCGAGCGCCTGGTCTGCGATGTTGCTGCAGAAACGCGCGACGTCGGATTCCTGGGAACTCGCGGCTGCGCTATCCTTCTTGTCGATTGCGCCCGTGACCAGCGCCGAATCGGCAGGCGGACGCGCAACTGGATCTTGCTTGTTGACGGCCGGGCGGGGGCGCGCAACTTGCGGCGTCTTTGCAAATTCGCCGAGATTGAGCGGCTTCGACAGCTTCTGCTCGGGCACGGCGAGTGCCGGCGCCGACATCACCATGCCGACCAGCAGAAGAGACTTGATTGATCGACTTACGACGCGCGCCATTCGTGTTCTCGTGATTCAGCTGAGCGAGCGTTGCACGCTTTGGCTTGCGTGACGCTGACCCGGGCTTACTGGATGACGAGTTCCGCTTGCAGCGCACCGGCGGCCTTGATCGCCTGCAGGATCGCGATGATTCCCTGCGGTTTGAGGCCGATCTGATTGAGCCCACGCACCAGGCGCTGCAAGTCTGCACCACGCAGAATGGCGATTTTGGCGCCCGGCTCATTCGCTTCGATGAAGGTCTGCGGCACCACCACAGTCTCGCCGCGCCGTGCAAAGGGCGATGGTTGCGACACGATCGGAGCCTCGGTAATCCTCACTGACAAATTGCCATGGGTCACCGCGACCGTCGAAATCTGCACATTGCGACCGATGACCACCGTTCCCGTACGCTCATCGACCACCACGCGGGCAGGTGTATCCGGCTCGACCAGCAGCTCCTCGATTTCGGCGATAAACCGCACCGGTGCAGTCGAACGTGGTCGTGACAGCACGATGGTTCGATAGTCGCGTTCGAACGCCACGACCTTCTGGTAACGGCCGCTACTATGGGCGTTGATCGCATCCATGATGCGCGTTGCGGTAACAAAATCCGGGTTCTTTAACTCAAGAATGAGCGATTCCATCTCGCTGAAACGCCCTTTGACCTCACGTTCGATCAACGCACCATTTGGGATACGGCCAGCCGTGGCCACACCCTGGCTGAGCGTTTGAGCAGCGCCTTCGACGTTGTAGCCACCTACAGCGATGGCGCCTTGCGCAACGGCATAGGTTTCGCCATCGGCACCGCGTAATTGCGTCATCACCAGCGTTCCGCCAAGCAGGGATGACGCGTCGCCAAGCGACGAAATCGCGACGTCGATCCGCGAACCACCCGCAACGAACGGCGGCAGGTCAGCCGTCACAACGACAGCTGCAACATTGCGCGTGCGCAACGAGGTTCCCCGGATATTGATGCCCATATTGTCGAGCATCGACTGCAACGACTGCTCGGTGAACGGCGCGTTGCGCAACGTGTCACCGGTCCCCTTAAGGCCGATCACAAGGCCATAGCCCAGGATCTGATTTTCGCGCACCCCCTTCAGATTGGCGATGTCCTTCACGCGCACAGCGGCATCCGCGGCCGAGATCGAAAGCGCAAGCAGGAGACCGCAAAAGATACGCAGCATCATCCGTTCTGAATCCGTACTGATCCGTCCTGCTGGACGATGCCCCGAATGGTCACGCCGGTGTCTAGATTGCGAAGCTGTACCAGCATGCCAGGACTGCCCGACTGCAGGGACGTTGCATAGGTGACGATAATGAGCCCATCATCCTCGACGAGCACCTTCACCACAGCACCGCGGGTGACGGCCTTGAGATCTTCGAGCCCGTTGATCGGAATCAGGTGCCCGGCCAACAGCGTACGACGTGCGATTCGGCCAACGAGCGACGCACGGTCATTGATGAAGGCACTTGCCCCCTGGATATTGGGCGCGAAGTTGCGATCCATGATCATCTCATCCCTGATGACATCACCGGGATAGATCGCCGTGGCCGGCACGGGATAGCGGACGGCATCTTCCGCGGCATTTGCGACGCCGGCGATGCCGGCCGCGAGCACGAAGCTCGCGAGCCAGCGGATGACGATGGTGACTGCGCGCATCAGGCCGACGTCCCGTTCTGTGGATTTACCGCAAGCCCTTGGAGATGGTCGAAGCCATCTCGTCAGCTGCCTGGATGACCTTCGAATTCATCTCATAGGAGCGCTGCGCCGAGATCAGTTCGGTAATTTCCTTCACTGGGTCAACGTTCGAACTCTCGAGATAATGCTGATGCAGCTTGCCGTAGCCGACATCCCCCGCAAAGCCGACAACCGGCACGCCGGACGAGACCGTCTCGCGATAGAGATTGCCACCCAGCGGATCCAGACCGGATTCATTGGAGAAGTTCGCGAGCGACAGCTGGCCGAGCTGAACAGGCGCAACGTTTCCGTCGACCTTCGCATAGACTTGGCCCGACTCGTTGACAGTGACGTCCACAGCATTCTGGGGAACGATGATCGCTGGCGTTACGAGATAGCCGTCCGGTGTCACGAGCTGGCGGTTTTCATTCACATTGAATGCACCGGCGCGGGTGTAAAGCGTCTCACCGTTAGGGCCGGCGATCTGGAACCAGCCGCGGCCATTGATGGCAAGGTCATAGGTATTGCCGGTCTGCGCCATTGCACCTTGCAAATGCAGCTTCCTCACGGCAGCAGAACGCACGCCGAGACCGAGCTTTGCTCCTTCGGGCACTGCACCTTCACCGCTTCGGTTGGGCACGCCCTGCGCACGGTCGATCTGATAGAACAGATCGGTGAACTCGGCGCGGGAGCGCTTGTACGAAGTCGTATTGATATTCGCGATATTGTTCGCGATCACTTCGACATTGAGTTGCTGCGCGCCCATACCGGTGGCAGCAATGGCCAGAGCTCTCATGATTGAACCTCAAATCGCCATTCGGCTGACTTCTTGATACGCCTGAACGACCTTGTCGCGGACGGCGACAGCCATCTGCAATGACCGCTCAGCAGACATGACCGCCTCGACCACCTTCTGTGCCGAGAGCTTGCCGTGGATGGACTGGATCGACGCGGCTTCGCCGGCCTTCATCGAGCCGATGGCATCGGCTGCGACTTGTTCGAGGACGTTATTGAACCCGACGGTGGACGCGCCAGGCTGGGCTGCCGGCGTCGCCGAATTGACGACCTGGCTGGTTTTGGCGAGCTCGCCAGCACTGCTGATGACTGAGGATACCGCTTCAAGCATTGTTAGCTCCTCAAGAGATCAATGGTCATCGACACCATGGATCTCACCTGTTTGATGACTTGAAGGTTAGCCTCGAAGGATCGATTGGTTTCCCGCATATCGCCCATTTCGATCAGCGAATTGACATTGGGCAGCCTCACATAGCCGGTCGAATCGGCAGCCGGATGGCCTGGCTCGTAATCCACGCGGAACGGCGCCTGATCGGTTCCGATATCCTTGACCTTGACCATTCGCACGCCCGCGGCACGATCCATCTCAGCCGTGAAGGTCGTCGTCTTGCGACGATAGGGGTCGGAGCCGGGCGTACGTCCGGTCGAATTGGCGTTAGCAAGGTTTTCCGACACGACTCGCAGGCGGGTCGACTGCGCCTCGAGGCCGGAACTCGCGATCTGAACGGATGCCTGCAATGGGTCGATCATTGTCACCTCCCTCAGGTCTTCATGCTTGTCATGAACATGCGATGAAACGATTTGACGATCGCCGTATTCAACGAATAGTCGCGATTGATATCGCCGGCCTTCAGCATTTCCTGCTCGAGGCTGACAGAATTTCCGGAGTGCACGGTTTCCCAGCTTTTTTCCTTGCGCATGCCCTGGGCCTCCACCGATGAACCGGTCGTAATGTGCGCCGGTGAGGTCACCGTCACGGGCACAACCTTGGCTTCAATGATCTTGTTGAATGGCTCAATGTCCTGCGCGCGATAGCCCGGCGTGTTCGCATTGGCGACATTCGACGAGATTGCGGATTGCCGCAGCGACAGCCATCGCTCATGCGATGAGGCAACATCGAAGAGATAGACGGGTCCCACTTATCCCCCAGACAAACATGATTCCTTCATCATGGTTTACGAATGGAAACTTGTCCGAGGCTGGAGATGCGTATCACGACATGCACGGCACTTACGCATTCGTCTTCTGTTTGCGCGAATGCAGGAAATAGATGATTTCTGCGACAGGGCGGAAGAACTCCGATGGAATCATCTTGTCGATATACGCGACATCATACATTGAGCGCGCCAGCATCTTGTCTTCCACCACTGGGACACCGTTCTTCTCGGCAATTTCCCTGATTTTCAGCGCGATCAGATCCTGTCCCTTTGCAAGCACCGTCGGCGCAGCGTCTTCGCCCTGCTTGTACTTCAACGCAATCGCGTAATGCGTCGGATTGGCGATCACCAGCGTGGCACGAGGCACGGCCGCCAGCATCGACTTGCGCGCGCGATCCCGCGCCAGCGAGCGCAGCCGCGATTTGACGATCGGATCGCCTTCGGCCTGCTTGAACTCGTCCTTGATCTCCTGCTTTGTCATGCGCAACTCGCGCCGCCAATGGAAGCGGGCCCAGACAAGATCGAGCGACACCAGGACAATGGTCGCAATGCTGATGGCGGAGACAAGTCGCATTGCCGTCGTCAACACCAATTCCGGAACAGCCGCCGGATCGCTAAACAATGCATTCACGGCCACGGCCTCCTCAGCCCGCAAGACGATCATCACGACCAGACTGATAGCGACGAACTTGAAGACCGACTTTCCGAATTCCACACGTCCCTGCGCGCCGAAGATCCTGCCCCACCCCTTCGCGATCGAAATGCGCGAAGCATCCGGCTGGATGCGATCGAACACAATGCGCGGCGCGTTCTGCAGGAAAGATGACGCCAGCCCGGCCAGCATCAGGACGATAACAATCGGAATAACCAGTCCCGCCGCACTCATACCGACCGCGGAGAGCAACCCAATAGCATCCGTCCCATTGCGGATGCGGATACCCGACGGATCGTCGATCAATCGGGTTAAAGTGAACGTCAGTTTTCTGACATTGTCGGTGGTCAGAAAGCTTTGAATAATCAATAGCGCGAGCATGGAGGCGAAAATCGGCGCTTCGCGCGAGACCGGGATCTGACCCTTCTCGACGGAATCACGAACCTTCTTCTCTGTCGCCTCTTCGGTTTTACTGTCCTTGTCGGGTTCGTCAGACACAATGCTCTATCTTCAGGTGAATACCGGCTGATCTTCTTGATCGGGATTGAGTTCAATTTCGCCGCGTCCGGCCATATCGAGCGCAAGGTCGGTAATGGCGCGCCGGGCATCCAGGATTTCGCGCTGATTCGCGGGGATACCGTTTGCCAGTTCGTGGTCCACCAGACGACGGGTGCGCGAGGCAAGCGACGACAGAATGAGCTCGCGGAATGTCGTATCCGATCCCTTGAGCGCCATCACCACACGGTCTGTTGGCACCTGATCGAAGATCAGCATGCGCGCCTTGGCCGTGAGATTGACGATGTCGTCGAAGGTAAACAGCATGCCCTTCAGAATCTCGGCCGACTTCGGCCGCGACTCGGTGAGGTTCTTCAGCGACTCTTCCATTTGCGTCCGCTCCATCTTGTTGATGATGTCGGCCATGCGCGGATAGGTATCGGACGCCAGGTTGCGGGCGAAGTTGATCATGAAGTCTTCATGCATCGTTTTCTCGATAATGCTCATGGCATCCTCGACGACGGGCTTGAGGCTGAGCATGCGTCGCATCAAGTCGTGACGGATATCCGGTGGCAGATGGCTCATCACGCGGGCAGCACAAGCCGGCTTTACGCGCGATAGAATCAATGCCGCAGTTTGCGGATGTTCCTTGAGGAGATAGTTGGCGAGCAGGCTTTCCGAGACAAGCGAGATGCGTTCCCACACCGACTTCGTCTTATTGCCCAGAACTTCGGAGATGATGTCAGTTATCTGCTCCGGCGGCAGCACGCCGTTCAGCAGCTTCTCCAACTCACCGACAGTGCCGAAGATATTCGGACCTTCCGAGAAATTCTGGGCGAATTCCTCGATGATGGTCTCGAGCTCCGGTCCCGAGATGGGTTTGAGCTCGGCCGCAGCGCGCGTGACCAGTTTGATCTCTTCGGGATCGAACTCCCGGAGCAGGCCGCCCGAGAGCTCGCGCCCCATGGCCAGCAGAAGAGCTGCCGCTTTCTCGGTGCCACCCAGCGGTTTGACGCTGGTGCCGGCGCGCTTAGCAGGTGCATTGAATGCCATGAGGAGTATCTCTTTGGGAAAGTCTCTTTAAGCGTCCGAATCCCCGGACGCTCCTCCGACGATTTCCGTCAGCGATACACCGAAACGCGAATTTTCATCTTCCACGACCACGACCGCGCCGCGCGCGACGATGCGTCCGTTGACGACCACTTCGACGGGCTCGCCCACACGGTGATCGAGCGGGATCACTGCGCCACGGCCGAGCTTCATCAGATCCGCGACCGGCATAGTCGCCGAACCGAGCAATACCTGCACCGTAACCGGGATGCGCAGGATCGGCTCGAGATTCGCCAGCCGACTTGTCTCCTCGGCAGCGCGACCCGCGAGATCTGCCAGTTTGCCGAACGACGCGCCGTCAGTCTTCAGCGCGTCGGTAGCCGTAGCGGCGCTTACCGGATCGATATCGAATGGTTGCTTCATATCCCCTGCCTTCTTGAAAATTCAAATATTGGCCTAAGCCGGATTTTGCGCTGCTGTGCGAGTATCGATCTCCGCGATGGCCTTGCGCGCCTCGTCGATCTTGTCACCGAGCGCCTGGACCATTTGCCGTCCGTCCGAGCTGAATTCGCGTACCATCAGCACCATGTCGTCCACCGTTTCATTGGTCTTGACGACCACAGTGGTGAACTCGCCCTGATGCGCGCGCAACTTCACGAGCTCGCGATGCATCTTGGTGACGCGGATGCTCGTGAAGAGCAGGGCTGCGAAAAGGATGATGTCAACGAGCGAGGATACCATCGATAAACTCCCGTTTTTGGTCGGCCGATTCCTTGACCTGCAGTGAATAGACACCGTTCATCTGGCCGAGCTGACACCAGAACAGGCGTTGATCATTGCATTCGAGACGAACCATGGTGTCCGGCGTGGCGTTGAGCTTGAGCACCTGGCCGACATGAAACTTGGCGACTTCGCCAAGCGTGAACTGCCGTTCTTCAAGAACCGCCTTCAGCACGACTTCGGTCCGTTTGATCTCGCTATGCAGCTGACGGCTCCAGTTCGGATCGGTGGACGCCGACTCACCGGATACGATCTGGGACAGCGCCTGACGGATCGGATTGAGCGCTGCATGCGGAATGACGATGAACATCTCGCCGCCGCGATCGAGACCTTGCAACAGGATCTTGGCGCATACAGCCATATTGTTGAGGCGACCAATCGCGAGGTAATCCATGCGCGTCTCGACGCGCTCCAGGTTGAACGTCACGTCCGAGGCACGGTCGAATGACGCTTGCAACGCTTTGCCGAAGCGCTCGAACAGCGCCTGCGCGACATGCAGTTCCACATTCGAGAATACCCGCGGCATATCCAGCGGCGGCTCGGCACCATCGGCGCCGAACAGAAGCTCAATCATGGTGTAAACGAAATCGCGATCGAAGCCGATGAGGATGCGCGCGTCCCATGCTTGCGCGTAGAACACAGCGGCAATTGCCTCGCCCTCATAGCGATCGAGGATATCGGAGAGACGATCGCTGCCCACGCTGCTCAGCGAGAAATACGACTGCGACGGCGACATGGATCGCAGGCTTTCGGCGCAAAGATTTGTCATCTGGTCGAAAATCACATGCAGCATCGGCATGCGTTCGACGGAAATTCCGGCGGCCCCTAGAAGTTGATCCGATCCTTGATCTACACGGCCTGACTTCACGTCTGACATCAGGCCCGTGCTCCCGCTTTCGCCGAGGGTTCAGCAGGTGCCGCTTTTGCAGCACCGCCTGAGATAGTTTCGCTTTCGACGACGTCGATCGACGGGCGCTCGCCAGGGCCGATCATCTTGCGACCATGTTCGATCGCGATCTGTGGCAAGGCCCCATTCATAAAGGCCAGCAGCGACTGCTTGACGATCACATACATCCGGGCGCGCTGCTCACGCACCATCTTGATCTTGTGGGCGAGCGGCGCGACGAGCCCGTAAGACAGGAAGATGCCCGCAAACGTGCCGACCAGCGCGGCACCGATAAAGCCACCGAGCAGTTTCGGGGATTGATCGAGTGCACCCATCGCCTTGATGACACCGAGCACAGCAGCGACGATGCCAAGCGCCGGCAGCCCTTCGGCCACCATCATCAGCGAACCATATGGCTTCATCTTGCTGCGGATGATGGTCTCGATCTCTTCGTCCATCAGCGCTTCGATCTCGTGCGGCCGAGCGCTCCCCATGATAATCAGACGGAAGTAATCGCAAATGAAGTGGGTGAGCGGCTCGTTGGCGAGCACTGTCGGGAAAGCGGTAAAAATTTCAGACGACGGAGGATCGTCGATATGGGCCTCCACCTCGTTACGGCCCTTGTTCCGCACTTCACGCATCAGCGAGTGCAAAAGCCCCAACAGATCAAGGTAGTGACGCTGCTTTGGCACCGCTGCCGTCAATGCCTGCACGGTAGCGCGACCGGTGTCGACCACGGTTTTCCAGGGATTCGCGATGACATAGGTACCCAGCGACATCCCCATGATGATGACGAACTCCCAGGGCTGCCATATCACGCTGAGATGCCCGCCCATCGCGGTGAAGCCGCCGATCAGACTGGCGAGTGTGATGATGACACCAAAGAGAATACTCAAGCGCACCGCTCCAGATTGAGGATGCGACTCACTTAGGCAACGATGCTTGCACGAGGCTGACATCGGCCTGCGGCGGCCAGCCCCGCGCAAGCTTGTCCGGGGAATTTGAGGCCAATCTCGCCGCATGCGCCCGCAGACTGGGAACCCACTGCCGATGGTCTCGACAATCGCAAGCTACCAGCTGATCTCCAAGAATATCGTCAAATCGTTGCAGCAGACGATGGAGAAGCCGGACGTGTCGAAGGACACGGAATACTACCTGTCACACATCCGCGATGTGAAGACGATCGACGAATTCATCGGTGACTATCGCCTGTTCAGCTATGCCATGAAGGCCTATGGGCTGAGCGACATGACCTATGCCAAGGCCTTCATGCGCAAGGTTCTCACGGAAGGTGTCGCCAGCTCGGCCACGTTCGCCAACAAGCTTTCGGACGCCCGCTACCGCGAATTCGCCACCGCATTCGACTTCGCCAAGCTGGGTGAGCAGGCGACAAGCACCACCGCCGCACAAGTCGGAGTCGTCGAGAAATACGTTCGACAGCAGCTTGAGGAAGACGCTGGATCACAGAATGAAGGCATTCGCCTGGCACTCTATTTCGAGCGCAAGGCACCCAAGATCACCAGCATCTATCAGATTCTGGCAGATCCAGCGCTACTCAAGGTCGCCCAGATCGCGCTTGGTGTGTCATCGATGACCTCGATGGCGGATGTCGACAAACAGGCGAATATGCTTGGCGCGAAAATCGACATCACGGATTTCCAGACCCCGGAAAAATTGCAGAAATTCCTGCAGCGTTTTTCGGTGATGTGGGAGATGGAGAACGGAACGTCCACCACGCAGCCGGCTTCAAGCATCCTCATCACACAGCCGCTCGAAATGGGCCTCAGCACGGATGTGCTGACCAGCCTGCAGAACCTGAAAATCGGACGATAAAATGCAATCAGCACTCTATGTCAGCCTCTCGGCCCAGGTCTCGCTCGAAAAACGGCTCGAAACCATCGCGAACAATATGGCGAATATGAAAACGGCCGCATTTCGTGCTGACGCAGTGAAATTCGAGACTGCGATGTCGCGCGCAGCGGCGCAGGCGGTCGCTTTTTCTTCGCCGGGCGAGAACTTCATCTCGCGCAAGGAAGGCGCCATTACCCAGACCGGTAATACGCTGGACGTCGCGGTCACCGGAAACAGCATGGCCGCCTATCCCGGCGGCCCCGACCCCGGCCACACGACATGGATGGCATTTGCTGGCCCGAACGGCACTGTCTATACGCGCGACGGCCGCATGCAGATCGACATCAATGGGCAGCTTCAGACCCTCACCGGCTATCCCGTGCTGGATTCGGGCGGCACGCCGATCATCGTCGATCCCGATGCAGGCCCGCTCACCATCGTGCGCGACGGCACCATTTCGCAGGGCCGGATCCAGGTCGGTCAGCTTGGCCTGTTCGACATCGCACCGGACGCAAAGCTGGAGCGGTTTGGAACATCGGGCGTGATCCCCAACAGGCCGGCAACCGCTGCGCTCGATTTCGTCACGGTCGGCTTTCAGCAGGGCTATGTCGAGGGATCGAATGTGGATCCTCTGACAGAACTGACGCAGATGATGACCGCGCAACGCACCTTCCAGAGCGTCAGCTCATTGATCGATAATTCCGAAGGCACAATGCAAAATGCCATTCGTACGCTGGGCGATCCAAAGGCCTGATGCCTGACGTGACCGGCGGGAGAGCTCGATGAACGCGCTTGAAAAACTCGAATCGACCATCGCAACCCTCCGCAGGGACGTACCGACCGTACGTGTCGGCGGCATGGTGTCCGAGGTCACGCCGACGCATTTCCGCGTCTCGGGCCTGTCGCGATACGTCAAGCTCGGCGAGCTGATCGGACTGGAGATCGACAAGCGGGTTCATCTCGGTGAGGTCGTGCGAATCGACAATGACGGTGTAACGGCCAAGCCGTTCGACTCGCACTTCGCCGCAGGCCTTGGCGTTCCCGCTTTCCGAATGCCTCCCAAGACACTGTCGCCGCATCCGTCCTGGAAAGGCCGCGTCATCAATGCGCTCGGCGAGCCACTGGACGGCGCCGGCGATATGCCGGTCGGCGAGCGCGAGATGCAGACAGATGCAAATCCTCCGCCGGCGATGAGCCGCTCGCGCGTCAGCAAACCACTTCGCACCGGCGTGCGGGTGGTGGACCTCTTCACACCGCTTTGCATCGGCCAGCGCATCGGCGTCTTTGCCGGCTCCGGCGTCGGCAAGACCACGCTGCTCTCGATGCTGGCACGCGGGTCCGACTTCGACGCTGTCGTCACCGCACTCGTCGGCGAGCGTGGCCGCGAAGTCCGCGAATTTCTCGAAGAATCGCTGGTGCATCACAAATCGCGCGCCATCACTGTGGTCTCAACCAGTGACGAGAGCCCGATGATGCGGCGGCTGGCGCCGAAGACGGCGATGACCATCGCCGAATATTTCCGCGATCGCGGCGAATCGGTGCTGCTGATCGTCGATTCGGTGACGCGCTTCGCCCATGCATTGCGCGAAGTCGCACTCGCCACCGGCGAGCCGGCGATCGCACGCGGCTATGCGCCGAGCGTGTTCAGCGAACTCCCACGCCTCCTCGAGCGTTCGGGATCGGGCCTCGAAGGCCAGGGCTCCATTACCGGCGTCTTCGCCGTACTGGTTGATGGTGACGATCACAACGAGCCTGTGGCCGATACGGTGCGCGGTACGCTGGATGGGCACATCATGCTGGATCGCGACGTCGCCGATCAGGGCCGGTATCCCGCCGTCAATGTGCTCTCATCAGTCTCGCGCCTCGGCCAGCACGTATGGTCGCCGGAGGAAGCCAATCTGGTCCGGAAGCTGCGTGCCATGATCGCGCGTTTCGAGGACACCCGCGACCTTCGCCTGATGGGCGGCTATCAGCCCGGCCGTGACAGCGAGCTGGACCAGGCCGTTCAACTGGTGCCCAAGATCTACGACGTGCTGCAACAGCATCCGACCGACCCATCCTGCGCCGAGCCGTTCCAGGAATTGCTGAGCGTGATCAAGACTGCGATCGGGTAACCACCCTCCCGCGCTCTAGACACCCGGGATCGATTCGAGATTCGCCGCCGCGACGATTGCGCCGGATCGCACGAGTCGAAGCGACTTCTGGATATCGTCGTGAAAATATCGGTCCTCGTCGAGATGGGCGACTTCGGCCCGGATACGTTCGCGAACACCCTCGAGGCGGTCGCTGGACTTGAGCGGCGCATGAAAATCGCAGCCTTGCGCACCCGCCAGGAGCTCGATGGCAATGACGGCCATTGCATTCTCGATCATCGGCAGCAGCCGGCGCGCCGCATGGGCAGCCATCGAGACATGATCTTCCTGGTTGGCCGATGTCGGAATCGAATCGACGCTGGCCGGATAGGCCCGCTGCTTGTTCTCCGACACCAGCGCTGCGGCAGTGACCTGAGCGATCATGAAGCCGGAATTGAGCCCCGGCTTCGGTGTCAGGAACGCCGGCACACCGGAGAGTGCCGGGTCCACCAGCATGGCGATCCGGCGCTCTGAAATCGATCCGATCTCACAGATCGCAAGCGCCATCATATCCGCCGCAAACGCAACCGGTGCAGCATGAAAATTGCCACCGGAGATCGCGACATCGTCGTCGGCAAAGACCAGAGGATTGTCAGAGACGCCATTCGCCTCGGTCAGCAGCGTAGTGGCCGCCTGCCGCAAAACGTCCAGCGCGGCGCCCATCACCTGAGGCTGACAGCGGAGGCAATAAGGATCCTGAACGCGGACGTCGCCGGTACGGTGCGATTCGCGAATCGCGCTGCCGGCAAGAAGTTCCTTCAATGCCTGGGCCGATACGATCTGCCCTTCATGCTTGCGCAGTTGATGGATGCGTGGATCGAACGGCGTATCCGAGCCACGCGCGGCATCGGTCGAGAGGGCGCCGCTGACGATGGCGGTCTTGAAGAGGATTTCAGCCTCGAACAATCCCGCAAGTGCATAGGCCGTCGAGAACTGTGTGCCGTTCAGCAGCGCCAGTCCTTCCTTGGCCTGCAGCTCGATCGGCTGCAGACCGGCACTGGCGAGCGCCTCCGTTGCCGGCAATCGCCCTAAATTCGTCAGCGCCTCGCCGACACCGATCAGGACCGACGCCATATGCGCGAGCGGGGCCAGATCGCCGGAGGCGCCGACCGATCCCTGCGCGGGCACGATGGGCGTGATGTCATGCGCAATCATGGCGCTGAGCAACTGGACGGTCTCCATGCGGATGCCAGAGAAACCCTGCGCCAGACTCGCAAGCTTGAGGCACATCATCAGCCGCACCACTGACGCTGGCGCCGGGTCACCGACGCCCACGCAATGCGACAGCACGATGTTTTTCTGGAGAGCCGTGATGCTTTCGGCCTCTATGCCGACATGTGCAAGCTTTCCGAAGCCCGTATTGATGCCATAGACGGGTTCCCCCTTGGCGACGATCCGGACAACGGCGTCAACGCTGGCATTGATGCGGGGAATACAGCTCTCATCAAGGACTGGTACAGCACCCCGATAGATCGACCGCCAGTCCGCCAGCGTCACCGCACCCGGTGTGAACCGCATTGTCATAAAAGTGCCTCCAGGCCATCAGTTGATGGGCACAAGGCACCACATTCAACGCTGCGCTTCAACGTCTGCACGCAACAAAACGGCCACCCCTGCGACTGGCCTTTCAGCAGATCGACAGTCAGATCGTGCGCTGCGACGTGCGACGCAGTGCCACGCTTGGCTTATGGCTTCCAGCCACCGCCCGGCTGGTTGCCGAGATAAGCCACGTTGCGACAGTGCCCCCACGGACCGCGCCAGTAACCGGGAGAGCAGCCGTTACCCATCACGGGAGCTTCCTGATAATAGCCGCCCGGGAGCGGGCCGTAGTAAGGTGTATAGCGGCAGCCACCATAGGGACCACGCCAGCCATTCGGACCACAGCCACCCGCAACCGGGATCCCGTGCACGTCGACAACGATGCTCTGGCTCATCATCGGCGCAGCACTTGCCTGCGTCGAGACAATGAACATGGCAACGAAACATGCCGCCATCATGTGCGGAATTTTAGCCATTCTATTCCTCTGGATGAATTGAAGATTGGCCCCGACGAAAGCACCCTCGCGTTGCCGCGTGATGCGCAACCCGAAGCTGCGCTGGTCTTCATTTTGCTTAGAAGCGCGGGGTACCGGTTGCAATTCCGTTCTCCCGATGTGACTGCACAACTCGTTCGGTTAGTTATCCGCCCGTTAAAAGCGACAAACGGAGCTAGGGGGCGGAGTGCTTGTCCCGGAGACCGGAGCTCTGCGTCTGATCGCGCGCTGCTATCGAAAGCCCTGCGGCGCCACCTAATTCAATTGCTGCAAGGCGAGAGCCGGGTTGCGTGGAGCTCGATTCTCGCGCTACCACCGGCCGCCATGCAATCGCTTGATGAAAGATACCCGTGCTTCCCTGGAAACTGATCGATACGACCGAAGTACCCGGTGGCGGCGTGCCGCTGCGCCTGATGCAGCGCGGGCACGAGTTCACGATCAAGCTCGGCCAGAACGAATTGATGAGCAGTCGGCTGTTCGGCTCCGAGGAAGCGCTGGCGACGCTCACCTGCTTTCGCCTCAAGGACATGAAAGCGCCGCGGCTTTTGATCGGCGGTTATGGCATGGGCTTTACATTGCGCGCGGCGCTAAAGGTGCTTGGCCCGAAGGCGAAGATCACCGTGGTCGAACTGGTACCTGCAATTGTCGCCTGGGCGCGTGGCCCAATGGCCGAGCTGTCTGGCGACAGCCTGAATGATCCGCGTGTGGAGATTGTCGAAGGCGATGTCGTTAAAGCCATCGCCGGCGCGCGCGGCAAGTATGATGCGATCCTGCTCGACGTCGATAACGGACCCGAAGGCCTGACGCGAAAATCGAACGATGCCCTCTATGACCTGAAGGGGTTGCGCGCGGCCCAGGCCGCGCTCAGTCCGGGCGGGGTGTTGGCCGTCTGGTCGTCATTTCCATATGACAAATTCACGGCACTCCTCGGCAAGGCAGGCTTCAATGCCGAGGAAATCAAAATCCGCGCCACGGGCACACGCGGTGGCGCCCGTCATGTCATCTGGCTGGCGACGAAGCCAAAAACATAACCGTCGTCGCGATGAGGTCTTAATAGGCAACCGAACGCCGACTACGCCGCGGTTCGCCATAAGGCTGCGGGCTGAAGGCCAGGCGCGGATTGACGATGCAATCGACCCCGCGGCCCGATGCGGTCGCCTGGCACGCCTCATAGCTCGGATAGGAGCAATCGGTCCCGAAGGCCTGCGACTGGATGCAATAGGGATAGGCCGGAGCGGCGGCTGCAGGGCTCGAAGCCGTGCCCGAAACACAGCCAACGGCCAGCGCAGCCAGCATCAGATTACGCATCATGTTCTCTCCTCCGCGACAGCGGTCCTATGACTCTCCAGAAAGCAACAGAGCCTGCGGATGAACGTTCCCGCAGGCTCCGGTACATCCCGGTCTCGTGATCACGCGCTTATACTGGCGCAATCACGAGGGACACCATAGCGTTGCATGGGCTCATTCGACCTTGAGGCCTGCGGCCTTGACCACTTTCTCCCACTTCTCGGTCTCCGCGACGATCATCTTGCCGAAGGCTTCCGGCGGCCCGATCAGCGGTTCGCCGCCGAGATCGATCAGCTTGGCCTTGACTGCCGGATCAGCCAGCACCGCATTTACGTCGGCGTTGAGCTTGGCGATGATCTCCGGCGGAGTCTTCTTCGGCGCACCCATGCCGAACAAAGCGCTGGCCTCATAACCCGGCACGGTTTCCGCAACGGTCGGCACGTCCGGCAACAACGATGACTTCTCGGTGGTCGTCACCGCCAGCGCACGAAGGCTGCCCGAGCGGATATGCTGGATGATTGACGGCATGTTGTCGAAGATCACCTGGACCTGACCGCCGAGCATATCAGTGATCGCTGGCGCGGCACCGCGATAGGGCACATGCTGCATCTTGGCGCCTGACAGCATCATGAACATCTCGCCGGACAGATGCACCGAGGTGCCGTTACCCGACGACGCCATGTTCACCTTGCCCGGATTGGCCTTCACATAGGCGATGAATTCCGCAACGGTCTTCGCAGTGATGTCCTTGTTGACGGTCATCACATTGGCTGTGCGATGGAAGGCGGCGACAGGCGCGATGTCGCGCACGAAATTGAAGCTCAGCTTCCCATAAAGCGTGGCGTTGATGTAGTTCGCCGGATTGACCAGCAGGATCGTGTAGCCATCAGGCTCCGCATTCACGACGGATTCAGTGCCGATATTGTTGCCGGCGCCCGGCTTGTTCTCGACGACGAATTGTTGGCCGGTTCGTTCGGACAGCTTCTGTCCGATCAGGCGGGCCAGAATATCGGTTGCACCGCCGGCAGGATAGCCGACGACAAAGCGAACCGGCCGCGTCGGATAGTCCACGGCCAGCGCCGAGCTGACAGGAACGACAGCGGTTGCAGCAAAAGCAGAAAAGCCAAGCGCAATCAGACCGATCGCGGCACGACGTGAAGCCATAATTTTATTCCCTCCGGCTGCCGCGACTTTGTGCGCGGTCAGCGTGTGTTGAATTGACAACGGCCGTATCTACCAAACAATTCAACTATCGACCAGTGCGACACACCTGCGGCACCAGCCCAAAGAAACGTCGAGGCAAGGCGATGGACCATTCCATGGCCCTCACGGTCACGGCCCTCGATCATCTCGTCCTCAACGTCGCTGACGTCCAGCGCTCTGCCACCTGGTATCAACGCGGCGCTGGGCATGGAGGTGAACGTGTTCGATCCCGGTCAGCGCGCGCGGCACCTTGCGCTCGGTCTATTGCCGGGATCCCGATGGCAGCCTGATTGAAATTTCGTCTTACGAAATAGGCTGACCCTTTACGCGTGGAGGTTTGCGCCGCGCCGGCGTCGATGGCACAACATTCTCCGCAAAAACAAAAAATAAGAAGGCCGCCCCGCGCAAGCGGTCCCTCCAGCGGCTTTCAGCGGAGGATGCATGCCCACGCTCACCACGAATCCCGCCATGATTCCCGGTTCGATCGGTCCGTTTGACGGCATGGATGTGCCGTGGCTGCTGCGCATGCGTGCCGAGACGCGACGCGACCACCCCTTCATTATCTGGTCGCCATTCGACGCGCCCGCGCGCCCATGGACCTATGGCGAATTTCATGATCGCGTCGGCGCACTTTCCGCAGGCCTTGCCAAACGCGGCATCGTCCAGGGCGACTATGTGCTGATCCATCTCGATAATTGCGTAGAGATGCTGCTGACCTGGTTCGCCTGCGTCGAGCTCGGTGCCATCGCCGTCACCACCAATACCCGCTCGTCGGCCGCCGAGATCGAATATTTCGCCGATCACTGCGGCGCCGTCGCCGCGATCACGCAACCATCCTATGCCGAACTCGTCGCCGCCAATTGCCGCAAGCTACGCTGGATGGCGGTGACCTCAAACAATGCCGGCGCGCCGGCCGATGGCCATGCTGCCGGCAAAGCCGAGCGTTTCGAGGTACTGTTCGCCGATAGTGCCGACCGACCGCGCCGCCCCGTCGATCCCTGGGCGCATTGCAGCGTGCAATATACGTCGGGCACCACATCGCGGCCGAAGGCGGTGCTGTGGACCCACGCCAATGCTCTGTGGGGCGGCAAGGTGAACGCCGCGCATCAGGATCTGCATGGGTTCGACACGCATATGACCTATCTGCCGCTGTTCCACACCAATGCGCTGGCCTATTCGATGCTGGCAACGCTGTGGGTCGGCGCTTCCATCGTGCTCCAACCGCGCTTCTCCGCGCGCCGGTTCTGGTCCGTTGCCGCCGAGCATCGCGCGACCTGGCTCTCGACCATCCCGTTCTGCATGAAGGCGCTGCTCGAACACGAGGTGCCGAAACAGCATACGTTCCGCCTCTGGGGCGCGTCGTTCTGCGAACCGCCGGCCTTCGCCAAATTCGGCGTCAAGATCATCGGCTGGTGGGGCATGACCGAGACCATCACCCACGGCATCATCGGCGAGGTCGATCAGCCCAATACGCCCATGGCCATCGGCCGCGCCGCAACCGAATACGGCATTCGGGTCAGCAATGACGACGGCACGCCGACTGCGGTGGGCGAGACCGGCAACCTGACCATCAAGGGCATCCCCGGACTGTCGCTCTTTAAAGAGTATCTGCACAACGAAGCCGCGACTTCAGACAGTTTCGACCCCCACGGCTTCTTCATCACCGGTGATCGCGTCACATTGCTGGAACGCGGCTACATCAAGTTCGGCGACCGCGCCAAGGACATGCTGAAAGTTGGCGGCGAGAATGTCGCTGCATCGGAGATCGAACAGGTCATCATCACCGTCCCGGGCGTGCGCGAAGCTGCCGTCGTCGGCAAGAAACATCCGATGCTGGATGAAGTGCCTGTGGTTTTCATCATCCCACATGGCGGCGTGGCGCAGGCACCACCAGCACTACGTGAGAATGTCATGGCGGCCTGCAAGAGCGGGCTGGCGGATTTCAAAGTGCCGCGCGAAATCCACTTCGTGGACGAGATGCCGCGCTCGACGCTGGAAAAGGTCGCCAAGGCCGAGCTGCGCAAGCTGCTGGCCTGAGGCGAACGGCGCTTATGCGCCGAGCGCCACCGGGCGGAACACCTGTAGCAGTTGCTGGTCGATCTTGTCGCCCATCTGCTCCATGATCTCGAACGCCTTGGCATGCGTGAAGGCCATGCGATAGGCACGCCGCTCCACCAGAGCCGCGTGGATGTCGACGATGGTCATAAGGCGAACGATGTCACTGATCTGATCGCCGGCCAGCGCATCGGGGTAGCCGCTGCCATCCAGAAATTCGTGGTGATGCAGCACGACGTCGAGCATCTCGCGCGGGAAGCTGCCCTGCGCAACCAGCGCTTCGAAGCCGAGGCGCGGATGCTTGCGGATTTCGAGCGTCTCTTCCTCGGTGAGCTTGCCCGGCTTGTCCAGGATCGACACCGGTATAAACGCCTTGCCCACGTCATGGACAAGAGCCGCACGCGTGAGACGGCGCTGATCTTCGTCGCGCATGCCGAGATGCTGCGCAAAGGCCACGGCGAAACCAGTCACGAACAGGCAGTGGCGATAGCTGTGATTGTGATGACGGCCGACCGCGGCCAGCCATTCGCGCAGCGACGTGCGCTTGATGGCCTTCAGAATCTGGTTCTCTGCCTGCATCACGTCGTTGAAAGTGAGCGGCACACCGGCGGGCAATTTCTCGAAGATCTTGACCATTACCGCATGCGCCGCCTCGACGCCGCGATTCAGCGCCTTGCCGCGGGTCGAGAAGTCCTCGTCATGCGGGTTCGGGAATGCGGCCCGGATGCGCTGCATGACACCACGCGCATCGAACGGCCGCGCGATCGTATCGGTGGCGCCAAGCGCCCAAGCCTGCATCGATCCATGATGCAGCGAGTCGGCCAGCACAAACAGGCGCGGTATCGCTTCATAGGATTTATGGCGCAGTTTGTTGCGCACGCGCTGCACGGCCTCTGCCGAACGCAGATTGATATCGACCACGATACCCGACAGCTCGCCGGGCGGCGTCTCCGGAATGGCTGACGTTTGGACAACATCGACTTCGCCGACCTTCTGCAGGATATCGACGAGTTCGCTGCTGCTATCGCTGCGGTCCGATGCCAGAAGCAGTCGGCGGCGCGCCGGCGATTGTTTGACTGAAGCGGTCATATGCCCTCGATCTATTGCGGCGAACGGGCCGCAAGCAGGGACATACATACTTCGGAACAGGGTTCCCGAAGCTTAAGGGGTATTGTTAATGCTTCCTGATTGGCCCCCGGAGGGTTTCATTCCCGCGGATAGCACTATCCGCGGGTTAGGGATTTCGTGAAAACTTTAAGCAATCCCACCTTGCGCCGGTATCCGATCCGGAAAACAGTCGCGCCATGAAGATCCCCGAATTCATCGTCGCCCTTGCGAGCGCGCTCGCCGTCATCGCTCCAGCGCACGGGCAGCCTACCGGGATGACGCCCGATCTGCCATTTACGGCAACCCTTTCGAACACCACGCCGCTGGCCTTCGGCATGGCGGCGGATGATGCCGCCCACGCACTAGGCGCGCCACTGACCTATATCAGCGGCCGACCGGGGCATGAGATCTATCTGGCGATCCGCACCTTCGGGGGCAGCGGCTTCTTCGACCGCCGCGACCGCCTTTATCTCCAGTTTCGCAAGGGACGCCTGACCGGCTGGAAAGGTGACTGGGGCCGGAACTGGATGTGGCAATAGCCGCTTTGTGAGTAGACCGGCGCTGCCGACCGCGCCAAACAGACCTCACCCTCAACAACGATATGGAACACCTCGTGGGACAAGACATCACGCTGACTGCATCTGACGGCTTCAAGCTCGGCGCCTACCGCACCCAACCTGAGGGCCGGCCCAAGGGCGCCGTGGTGGTGATCCAGGAAATCTTCGGCGTAAACAACCACATCCGCACGGTCTGCGACCGCTTCGCCGTGCAGGGCTATGTGGCGGTGGCGCCGTCAATTTTCGATCGCACCGATCCCAATTTCCAGTCCGGCTATTCGCCCGAGGAAATCGCCATCGCGCGCAAGTTCGTCGCTAATCCGGATTGGCCCGCGATGCTGCGCGATACCCAGGCCGCGATCGATTCCGTGAAGGACATAGGCAATGTCGGCATCATCGGCTTCTGCCTTGGCGGCAGCGTTGCCTTCGCCGCCGCCACGAAACTGACCGGCCTCAGCGCCGCCATCGGCTATTACGGCGGCGCCGTGGTGCGCTTTGCCGACGACAAACCGACCGTGCCGACGCAGCTGCATTTCGGTGAAAAGGATCATGGCATTCCGCTGTCGGATGTCGCGACCATCCGCGCCAAACGACCGGATGTCGAAATCTTCGTCTATGACGGCGCCGAACACGGCTTCAACTGCGATCAGCGCGCCAGCTACAACAAGGCCAGCGCCGACCTCGCCAGGGAGCGCAGCCTGGGCTTTCTCGCCAGGCATCTTGTGAAATAAGCATCGCAATTTGCAGGGTGGGCAAAGCGAAGCGTCCCCACCACAGTCATGACCGGGCGCGGGTGGCGGGCACGGCGCAAGTGCGCCCTTGCCCACCCACCCAGCGGCTTCGTTCAGGCGAGTAAGCGAAACTTACTCGCCCTTCACGCCAGCGGTCTTTGCCACCGTCGCCCAACGATCGAAGTCGCGGCGCAGGCTCTTCTCGAACGACTCGGGGCTGTCACCGACGGGAACGAGATTGACCGCTTGCAGGCCGGCGATGCCTTCCGGTGAACTGATGATGCGGCCAAGCTCGGCGGACAATTTGTTCACGATGTCCTTCGGCGTCGCCGCCGGAACGAACACGCCGACCCAGCCTTCGGCCTCGAAACCGGGATAGCCGAGTTCAGCCATGGTCTGCACATTTGGCAGCTTGGGTTTGCGTTTATCGCCGCCCACCGCGAGCGGGCGGATCTTGCCTGCCTCGAGCTGTGGTCCGGCGGTTGTCAAGTCAAGGAATGCAGCAGTGACCTGATTGCCGAGCAGATCATTCAGCAACGGGGCAGCCCCCCGATACGGCACATGAGTCATATCAATGCCGGCATTCTTCTTCAGGAGCTCGCCATAGAGATGCGACGTGGTGGCATTACCGAAGGTGCCGTACGGATATTTTCCGGGGTTCGCCTTGGCGAGATCGACCAGTTCCTTCACGGATTTCATCGGCTGCGCTTCAGGAACGACGAGCACGATCGGCGAGATCGCGACCTGCGTCACCGGCGCGAGATCCTTGAACGCGTCGTAAGGCAGTTTCGACATCAGGCTCGGCGCCTGGATGATCTGCGTGATCGCAACCAGCACGGTGTAGCCATCGCCCGGAGCCTTGGCGGCGAAGTCGTTGCCGATCACACCGCCGGCGCCCGGCTTGTTCTCGACGGTGACGGTCTGCTTCCAGGACTCCTGCAGCTTCTGCGCCAGCAGGCGCGCGGCGACATCGGTGGCACCGCCGGGAGCATAGGGCACGACGAAGGTGAGGCGCCGATCGGGATAGGATTGCGCGGTCTGCGCAAATGCTTGCGAAGACAGCGCCGTTCCCAACGCCACGATGGCTGCCAGAGTGACGCCGCGCATCGCGTTGATCGACTGACCCGTCTTCATCTCTTCTCCCCCTGATCCATGTGTGCCGACATGGCGGCGCATTTCAACGAGTTGGCCTCGCTTGATCATTGCTTACAGGGCGGCAGGCGATTCTGATACAGGGCAACACGTATCCCGACGCCAATGCGCCGATACATCGCAGCCAGTTTCACCGCGGGAAAGCGCCTATTCCACGAAGCGGAGAAAATCGCGCTTGGGATGATACTTGCGGTCGACGCGCGATCAGAACCAGCGCTCGCTGACCAGCACCGTATCACCAGGATTGATCGGCGTGCCCAGTGGCACCACTGCGCGGTACGAGCCCTCAACAGTGGTGTGGGTCAGCGTGACTTCGTCGCGCTGGGCGCGCGGCGAGAAGCCGCCGGCGATGGCGATCGCGCTCTCGACACTCATATTGGGTACGTAAGGATACTGGCCGGGAGCGGCGACCTCACCGAGAATGAAGAACGGACGGTAAGCTTCGATTTCGACAGCCACCGACGGCTCGCGAATGAAGCCGTTGCGCAGGCGGCCGGTGATGCTCGCAGCGAGCGCAGCGGGCGTCATGCCGCGCGCAGGCACGCGGCCGATCAGCGGCATGGTGATCGCGCCACCGGCATCGATGGCATAGGAATTGGTGAGACCTTCCTGGCCGTAAACCACCACGCGCAGCTTGTCGCCGGCATCGAGCTTGTACTGCACATCATAGGTCGAGACGGGGGGAGCGTAAGCAACCGGCACGGCTGCCGGGCCGTAGCCCGGGCGACCGTAAGCGAGCGTATCGAGATCGGCAGCCGGCGCGACCACTGCAACAGGACCCGGTCTCCGCATGCAGCCGGATAGAACCAGCGCGGCAACCGCGACAATCATGGGCAGACGAAACACGCGGGCAAGCGACACTGGATATCCCTCATAGAGGCAGCTTCGGTTTTGGCCTCTTATGGTTAAAATTCCGTTGTCATTACCTTCCATCAGCCAGCAAAAAGCCCGCCTCCGGGAACATCCGAAAGCGGGCTTTTGACGTTGTTTATCTACACTTAGCCGTGGTCAGCTCCGGCCGTGACGCCGACCCCGATCGGGCACGACACGCCGGTGCCGCCGAGACCGCAATAACCGCCGGGATTCTTCGCCAGATACTGCTGGTGATAGTCCTCGGCGAAATAGAATTTCCCGGCCGGCGCGATCTCGGTGGTGATGGTGCCGAGGCCCTTCGCCGACAGCGCCTTCTGATACGCCGCCTTCGACGCGGCAACGGCATCGTGCTGCGCGTCGTTGAAGGTGTAGATTGCAGAACGATACTGCGAGCCGACGTCATTGCCCTGGCGCATGCCTTGGGTCGGGTCGTGGCTCTCCCAGAACGTCTTCAGGAGTTGCGCGTAAGAAATCTTCTTCGGATCGAACACCACCAGCACCGCTTCGGTGTGACCGGTGCGGCCCGAGCAAGTCTCTTCATAAGTCGGGTTCGGCGTGAAGCCGCCGGCGTAACCAACCGCCGTCGTGTAGATGCCGTCACCGAGCTCCCAGAACTTGCGCTCTGCGCCCCAGAAGCAACCAAGCCCGAACACTGCACGCTCAAGGCCTTCCGGATAGGGCGGCTGGATGTTGCTGCCATTGACGAAGTGATGTTTGGCAGTGGGGATCGGCGTATCGCGACCGGGCAGCGCCTCGGCCGCGGTCGGCAACGCAGTGGTCTTGCGCATGAACAGCATGGATCATCTCCCGGCGCGCTCGCGAACGAAGTGGACTCCGGTTCGCTGGACGAACGCGCAGATCTGGGCCAACAGCGCCGGCGAGGCAGAACCGGATTCACTCCTGCCGCACGGCGTATCTCAAGGTGGCAATATAGGCATCTACGACGGAAACGGCAGGTCTGTTACGCTGCCGGTACGCCGTCAATTCCGCGAATAGCCGATCAGCGGCTTGCTCGGCCGGAACAACAGCATCAGCACGATGCCGAGCACGCCCATGACGGCCCAGGACGGCTGATCGAGCAGCAGTTTGAGAAAACCGCTGAGGAACGGCGCATTGGCATCGACCATCGCCTGGAAGGAACGCTGGCTGGCCTGGTTGACGTCGTTCCAGAACTCACCGAGTCGGGTCAGCCGGAGGGCCTGATCCGCAATCGAACGCGCGCCATCATAGACCAGGAACACGAACCCACCGGCCAGCAGTAACAGCCCTATCAGGCGGAAAAACCCGCGGATCATTCGAACCCCCTCATCACTCTCACCCCCGGCAATACCGGGCAAAACCGAGAAATTCAACCTCATCAGCAACTTAACCGCCGTTCTGCGGTTGTTTTTCGTCTAAAGGCATAGCCGGAAAGCGTTGACGGTCGAAATCGGGCGCTCTATAAGGAGCGCCAATGGCGGTGGGCGCAATCCCGCCGCCGCTGTTCTTTGAGCGGCGCGCCCCGTGAGTTTCGAAACGCGTGAGCTTTGCCGCTCCGGGGATAGCATTTTCAGGAACACCCCGGAAACAGATCAGCGTTGGCCGCAGTCGAGCGGCAGACGTCAATCAGCCCGGCGCCCGAGACGGGACGCTGCTGAAGGATAGTGAGATATGGCCAATACGACCTCCGCCAAGAAGGCGACGCGCAAGATTGCCCGCCGCACCATCGTCAACAAGTCCCGCCGCACCCAGATGCGCGGTGCAGTCCGCACCGTCGAGGCGGCGATCAAGAGCGGCGACCGCGAAGCGGCGCTGAAGGCGATGAAGCTCGCCGAGCCCGAACTGATGAAGGCCGCGCAGCGCAACCTCGTTCACAAGAATCTCGCAAGCCGCAAGGTCTCGCGCCTCGTCCATCAGATCGCGAAGCTCGCACAGTAATCTGACGACGACATCCTTTCTAAAAGCCCGGCTTCGTGCCGGGCTTTTTTTATGCCGCAATGCGCGCGCGCTATCGCGTCACAAATTCTGATGCAGCACAAAGACTGATGCGCACTTGCACAATGCGCGTCTCGTCATGTGTCTTCAACGGCGCAGCCGGAACGCACAACGCGTCACACCGGGGGCCAATCCGCGTTATCGCTTGCGCCCGCGTGATTCTGAAAAAGCAACAGCGCTACGCCGCCAGCGCGAGTCCGATGTCTAGGGTTACCCTGACTCAACGCACAGAAAAAAACGCGCGGCTCTAATCACTTATCGGCATAGCGAAGCGGACCAGTTTGAAAACGCGGACTCGGTGCCTTCATTCGTAAATGAATTATGAATTTCTTTTTTCGCTGGATCGAATTTGCAACGGCACTGTCACATTGCGATTCAGCGCGTTGATTCAAAACCTTGACGTATCGCCAAAAAAATCACGCCGTGATCGGGGCTGCGCAAGTGAGGCTTTTGCTGGACACCTCAAAAATGATTCCGTTGCGAGAAACGGGCCGTGCTGTATTTCTTAATCACTCGCGGCGCCCGCGGTTCTTGAGATCAGAGCGATTTAAGAACCAGGGCGGACCTTAGGATCAGCGACGGTCTTCAGGTTAGCGACACCTTCCAAGCTTTGATCGGATCGCAGCCCATAGCAATATGGGAAGGGTTGTTCTGTGTCGAAATTTCTCGAGTATCCGTTCGGATGCTTTGAAAAGAAATGCGCACCGGCCAATCGTAACCGGCAAAGCTGAAGGTGCGGAAGTAAGCGGGCAGACGAGCGGGCAAGACGACGGCACGGAATGCGACCTGAACGAGTTTCAATGTTCAGCGTTGCGAACTGACTTTGAACCATATGTGAACTGACACCTTGCCGCGAGCGACCGCGGCGAGCGGGGGGGAGGCTTTATGCGCAAATCGACCACGACAGCATTCCAGCTACTGCGATCTGCGTCTCGTTCAGATATGGCTGCACATGCAGCGATCCGGCCCTCCGCCCACGCTCCCGACAGACCCTCCAGTACGCGCTGACCTCGCGGCGAGGTCCTCTTCGACATCACTGATCTGACTTCGGCCGGATGGCCGTTGGCGGAGCTGTGCCCGAAGACGACACGTCACACGAGGTCGCACCGCGTCTCCATACGCGGACATTCAATCGGCGGCGTTCTGCCGGACACTCACTCTATCTGAAAAGTTCTCTGACAATGGCTAATATGGAACAGGATCACTGGTCTCGCGTGAAAGGTCGGCTGCGGTCGACGGTTGGCGAAGACGTCTATTCCAGCTGGTTCGCGCGGATGGATCTCGAAAGCGTGCAGGACGACAGCGTCCATCTTTCGGTACCCACCCGATTCCTGAAGAGCTGGATCCAGGCCCACTATGCCGAGCGCGTGCTGAACGCCTGGCAGGCCGAGATGCCACAGGTTCACCGCGTCGACCTCACTGTGCGCTCTGCAATGCGCAACGTTGCGCCCGCGAACAAGGAAGCCTCAGCGCCGACCGAAGCGCGCCGCACCGAGACGTCCAACAACCGCCCCGCGCCCGAGCTCCGCGCGACGGCCACCGCACCGGTGTCCGCAAGTCATGAAGCGCTCGGCGGCTCGCCGCTCGATCCGCGCCTGACCTTTGCGAGCTTCGTGCTCGGCCGCGCCAACACGCTGGCCCATGCTGCGGCGCGTCAGGTCGCCGAAGGCCGCCGCGGCGATCCGGTGATGTTCAACCCGCTTTATATCCATGCCGGCGTTGGCTTGGGTAAAACCCATCTTTTGCAGGCCGTGACCTGGGCCGGCAATTCCGGCCCCGACCGCAAGGTGCTCTATCTCACCGCCGAGAAGTTCATGTACGGCTTTGTCGCTGCGCTGAAGACGCAGACGGCGCTCGCCTTCAAGGAAGCGCTGCGCGGCATCGACGTGCTGGTCATCGATGACATGCAGTTCCTGCAGGGCAAGACCACCCAGGCCGAATTCTGTCACACGCTGAATGCGCTGATCGATGCAGGCCGCCAGGTCGTGATCGCCGCCGATCGTCCGCCATCGGATCTGGAAAGCCTCGACGAACGCGTACGTTCGCGCCTCGCCGGCGGCCTCGTCGTCGAGATGAGCTCGCTCGGTGAAGAACTGCGCCTGGGCATCCTGAAGTCACGCGTTGCCGCAGCCCGCGCGCACCACGCCTCATTCGAAGTGCCGGAGCCGGTGCTGGATTATCTGGCCCGCACCATCACCCATAACGGCCGCGACCTCGAAGGCGCGATCAACCGCCTGCTGGCGCATTCGAAGCTCAATGCCACGCCGGTGACGCTGGAAATGGCCGAGCGCGAAGTGCGCGACCTGATCCGCCCGCAGGAACCGAAGCGCATCAAGATCGAGGACATCCAACGTGTCGTCGCACGTCAGTACAATGTCAGCCGCTCCGACCTCCTGTCCTCGCGTCGCACCGCCAATGTCGTGCGCCCCCGCCAGGTTGCGATGTATCTGGCCAAGACCCTGACGCTGCGCTCGCTGCCGGAAATCGGCCGCCGCTTCGGTGGCCGCGATCACACCACGGTTCTGCATGCCGTGCGCAAGATCGAGGCACTGGTCGGCAAGGACGTGGCCCTGCAGGACGAGGTCGAAACGCTGAAGCGTCAGCTGCAGGAGTAAGGCGCTCCCGATCCCGGTGCGCCGAAGCGTGCACCGGGGCAGGATCCGCGTCTTAACCCTCAAAACATTGGGGGCCGGAAGTGCATCTCTCTTGCGCTTCCCGGCCATCCACGCCACCTTGCGGTCCCCCGCGGGATTGAGCAAAATCCACTGATCGAGCTTGCGGGTGTCATCGCCGCGGCGCCCGTTCGGGCTGCCAGGCACCTCCACACGATACCGGATTGAATCGGGCGGGTTTTGTTATGAAGGTCACCGTCGAACGCGCGCAACTCCTGAAGTCGCTGAGCCACGTGCATCGCGTGGTCGAGCGCCGTAACACGATTCCGATCCTCGGCAACGTGCTGATCCGCGCCGAAAACGCCCGGCTGTCGCTGAAGGCCACCGATCTCGATCTGGAAGTGACTGAAACCCTGGCCGCCGAAGTCGGTACCGCCGGTTCCACCACTGTGCCCGCGCATATGTTCTACGACATCGTCCGCAAACTGCCGGATGGGTCGCAGATCGTGCTCGAAGCCGATGGCGATCGCTCGGTCATGGCAATTCGCGCCGGTCGCTCGCGCTTTACCCTGCAGACCCTGCCGGAGAACGATTTCCCGGACCTCGCGGCCGGCGACATGACCCATGCGTTTGCGCTGCCGGCCTCCGACGTCAAGCGCCTGATCGACCGCACGCAGTTTGCGATCTCCACCGAAGAAACCCGCTATTATCTCAACGGCATTTATCTCCACGCCGCCGGCACCGCGACCGCCGCAACCTTGCGCGCCGTCGCCACCGACGGTCACCGTCTGGCACAGATCGACCTCAAGCTGCCCAAGGGCGCCGACGGCATGCCGGGCGTCATCGTGCCACGCAAGACGGTCGGTGAGGTGCAGCGCCTGATCGAGGACCTGGAAGCCGAGATCACCATCGAACTGTCACAGGGCAAGATCCGCTTCACGCTCGGCAATGTGGTTCTCACCTCGAAGCTGATCGACGGTACCTTCCCCGACTATGGCCGTGTGATCCCGCAGAACAACGACAAGGAACTGATCATCGACAAGAAGGATTTCGAGAACGCAGTCGATCGCGTCTCGACAATCTCCAGCGAACGCGGCCGTGCCGTGAAACTGGCTTTGTCGGCTGGCAAGCTGGTTCTGTCAGTGACCAATCCGGACTCGGGCAGCGCCACCGAAGAACTCGAAGTCGAATACGCGTCCGACGCGCTCGATATCGGCTTCAACTCGCGCTATCTGCTCGACATCGCCGCCCAGATCGAAGGCGAAGTCGCCGTACTGCGCCTCGCCGATCCCGGCTCGCCGACGCTGGTGCAGGACAAGGATGCCAAGGGCGCCTTATATGTGCTGATGCCGATGCGGGTGTAGTCTTCCTCCCTCTCTTCCCCGTGCGAAGCGAAGCTTCGCCAGGTGGGAGAGGGTGAATCGACCAAAGCGGTCGAGACGGGTGAGGGTGCCACAAGCTCCGAGCCCCCGCACTACCCCTCATCCGGCACGGCCTTCGGCCGCGCCACCTTTTCCCACAAGGGGAGAAGGAAGAAGAGCGCGCCGTCGTGGACGCCAGTGAATGACCGCCTCCCGCATCCATCGTCTGTCGCTCACCAATTTCCGCAGCTATCGCGCGGCATCACTGGAGACGTCGGCGGACATGATCGCCCTCGTCGGCCCGAACGGTGCCGGCAAGACAAATTGCATCGAAGCGATCTCGTTTCTGTCGCCGGGCCGCGGTCTGCGCCGCGCGACACTCGAAGACGTTGCGAGTAACGAAGGCGACGGTTCCTGGGCCGTGTCGGCCACCGTCGAGGGCGAGGTCGGCCTGGCCACACTCGGCACCGGCATTGATGCACCCTCCGCGGAAGGCGCATCGACCAGCCGACGATGCCGCATCGACCGCGAGCCTGTCGGCTCTGCGGCAGCATTCGGCGATCACCTGCGCATGGTGTGGCTGACGCCCGCCATGGACCAGCTTTTCATGGGCGCGGCATCGGAACGCCGACGCTTCTTCGACCGCCTCGTGCTGGCCATCGACAAGGACCACTCCGGTCGCGTCTCCGCACTCGAGCGTAGCCTGCGTTCGCGTAACCGCTTGCTCGAAGACCGGAACAGCGACGCCCACTGGCTCGATGCGATCGAGCGCGAGACCGCCGAACTCGCGGTTGCCGTCGCCGCGACGCGCGGTCAGACAGCGATACGGCTCGCAGGGATGCTGCGCGTGCGCGGCGAAGCCTCGGCCTTTCCGTCGGCGCTCATCATGCTCGACGGATGGATGGAGAATGCGCTGGTCAATGAACCGGCGACAACAGTCGAAGATCGCTATCGCCAGATCCTGCGCGATGGCCGCCCGCGCGATGCCGCCGCCGGCCGCACGCTCGACGGCCCGCATCTCACAGACCTGCAGGTGATCTACGCCCCCAAAAACATGCCGGCGCGCGATGCCTCCACCGGCGAACAGAAAGCATTGCTGATCGGCCTGGTGCTGGCCCATGCCACGCTGGTCGCCGAGATGACCGGCATCACGCCGCTGTTGCTGCTCGACGAAGTCGTCGCCCATCTCGACCCCGACCGGCGCAGATCACTGTTCGGCGAACTGTCGAAACTGGGCGCACAGGTCTGGATGACGGGCGCCGATCCCGCGGCCTTCGCCGATATCGGTCCCGCGGGCGAAATCTTCGACGTCGCCAATGGTCACGTCACACGCCGATAAACCCCGGCATGAATAATGCTTTCATCGCACGATGATGATCGCGGATCGCGCCATGACCGATCGCCCCTTGAAGATCTGCTAGAACACCTGCAAACATCTGGTGATGTTGACCTTTTTAGCTATCCACCTGACCAGCTTCGGACGCGCCCTGTGGGGCGAGATGCGCGCGCTGCCGGTGCCTGGCCCGCGCATGATCGATGAGGCCGAATGCATCTGTTCGGTGCTGCTGGCCATCGTCTTGTCGCATGCCATCGGCGCCGAAAATGTCGGCTGGGCCGCATTCTCCGGCTACATGGTGATGCGCTCGCATGTCACTGAAAGCTTTACGCGCGGCATCCTTCGCGTCATCGGCACGCTCGTAGGTGCAGCGCTCGCGCTTGCCGCTGCGCCTTTACTGCTCCGGCAGCCCCTGTTGCTGAGCCTCGGTCTGCTGATCGGCGGCGGCGGCACGCTGTATTTCGCCATCGTCGGCCGCCGCGCCTATGCCTGGCTGTTCACCGGCCTCACCTTCCTGATGGTACTGATCGAAGGCATGGAACATGCGCGGGAGCCGATCCTGCGCTTTGCTTCAACGCGCGTGCTCGAAGTGCTGGCCGGCACCACCGCTTGCGTCATCGTCAGCGCGATTTCGACCTTCACGATCCGCCGCGCACTGCCCAATCCCGATCTCAATCTGCGCGCCAAGCCGGTCGACCAGCCGGCGCGGCAATGGCACGCCACAGTGGCACGTCACGCTCTGGTCGGCGGCATTGCATTGGCGCTGATCCCCTGGGCCTGGCTATGGCTCGGCATCCCGTCGCTCAGCCAATCCAGCATCACCATCTTCGCGGTCATGCTGGTGCCGGCCGCGTCGCTGGCAGAAGGCATGCTCAGTCCGGTTTCCTCGCGCATGATGAACCGTCTGATAGGCTGTCTCGCCGGCGGCCTGCTCGCCAGCGCGATCCTGCTGGTGAGCCACCATTCGCCGGTCGTGATGACCATCGGGCTCGCGCTCGGCGTCATGATCGGCCGTCACATCGAAAACGGGCCGCCCTCCATGAGCTATGCGGGCCTGCAGTTCACGCTCGCTTTCCTCGTGGTGCTGGTGCCCGACAACTACGCCAATGCCGCCCTGGAGCCCGGCTATGACCGTCTGTTCGGCATTCTGTTCGGGATGGTGTTGCTTGAACCGGTCGTGCTGGCTGCGCATCTGATCGCCCCGCGCGGTCTCAAGACGAGTGCCGACAAACCGGCCGCGGAACTAGCTGACAAATAGTCTCCGGAATGCACGCAAGCCGGGCATTTTCGACGCCCGAAACAGACGCTCAATCAGGCCGTAAAAACGGCCTGAAACAGGCTTGAAACGGCGCGAAAAAATCCTATTTATTCAATAACTTGCCACGCGTTACTTTGCGCTAGGCGCAATGCGCCTTTCATGGCACAAATAGAGTGATTCAGGCGCCGTTTTCCGCGCTGATTCGGCACACCTTCGAAGGCCCCTACATGACTGAACCAGCCCGGCAACCCATCGCCGACACTGAGCATGCCATTCCCATTGAATATGGCGCGGAATCGATCCGGGTTCTGAAGGGACTCGATGCCGTCCGCAAGCGGCCGGGCATGTATATCGGCGATACGGATGACGGTTCGGGCCTGCATCACATGGTCTACGAGGTCGTCGACAACGCGATCGACGAAGCGCTTGCAGGTCACGCCAGCGCCGTCGAAGTTATTCTGAACGCCGATGGTTCGGTCACGGTGCGCGACGATGGTCGCGGCATTCCTGTCGACATCCATAAGGGCGAAGGCATATCGGCAGCCGAGGTCATCATGACCCAGCTCCATGCCGGCGGAAAGTTCGACCAGAACTCCTACAAGGTGTCCGGCGGTCTGCATGGCGTCGGCGTATCCGTGGTCAACGCGCTGTCGAGCAAGCTCATCCTGCGCGTCTGGCGCAACGACAAAGAGCATCGCATCGAATTCGCCCATGGCGACGCGGTGGCGCCACTCTCGGTGGTCGGCGATGCCAATGGCAGGCGCGGCACCGAGGTGACATTCTATGCCTCGGCGGAAACCTTCACGACGCTCGAATATGATTTCGCGACGCTCGAACATCGTCTGCGCGAACTCGCCTTCCTGAATTCCGGCGTCAACATCAGATTGTCGGATCTGCGTCATCCGGTCGAGAAGACCGAGAACATGATGTATGAGGGCGGCGTCGAGGAATTCGTCAAATATCTCGACCGCAACAAGAAGGCGATGGTGCCGACGCCGATCGTGATGCGCGCCGAACAAGGCGGCATATCAGTTGAAGTCGCGATGTGGTGGAACGACAGCTACCACGAGAACGTGCTGTGTTTTACCAACAACATCCCGCAGCGCGACGGTGGTACCCATCTGGCCGGTTTCCGTGGCGCGCTGACGCGCCAGGTCAACGGCTATGCCGAAGTTGTCGCCAAGAAGGAAAAGATCGCGCTGACCGGCGACGATTGCCGCGAAGGCCTCACGGCCGTGCTGTCAGTGAAAGTGCCCGATCCGAAATTCTCGTCGCAGACCAAGGACAAGCTGGTGTCCTCGGAAGTGCGTCCGGTGGTCGAGAACGTTCTCAACGAAGCCCTCGCCTCATGGTTCGAGGAACATCCGACCGAAGCCAAGATCATCGTCAGCAAGGTGATCGAGGCCGGCGCCGCCCGCGAAGCCGCGCGCAAGGCGCGCGAACTGACCCGCCGCAAGGGGGCCCTGGACATCGCCTCCCTGCCCGGCAAGCTCGCTGACTGCCAGGAGCGCGATCCCGCCAAGTCCGAACTGTTCATCGTCGAGGGTGACTCGGCAGGCGGCTCTGCGAAACAGGGCCGCAACCGGGAATTCCAGGCCGTACTGCCGCTGCGCGGCAAGATCCTCAATGTCGAACGCGCGCGCTTCGACAAGATGCTCGGCTCCGAACAGATCGGCACGCTGATCACGGCGCTCGGCACTGGCATCGGCCGCGACGACTTCGACCTGTCGAAACTGCGTTATCACAAGATCATCCTGATGACGGACGCCGACGTCGACGGCGCGCATATCCGCACGCTGCTGCTGACATTCTTCTTCCGCCAGATGCCGACGCTGATCGAAGGCGGCTATCTCTACATCGCGCAACCGCCGCTCTACAAAGTGACGCGCGGCAAGTCCGAGCAGTATCTCAAGGACGAGCGGGCGCTGGAAGACTACCTGATCGAGACCGGTCTCGACGACTGCATCTTCAAGCTCGCTTCGGGCGAGGATCGCACGGGCCGTGATCTGCTGGCGCTGGTGGAGGATGCCCGCGTCATCCGCGGCACACTCAACAATCTGCATTCGCGCTATAATCGCAAAGTCGTCGAGCAGGCTGCAATCGCCGGAGTGCTCAATCCGCGGGTCACAGCCGATCTCGCAACCGCCAATGCCGCCGCCGACTACATCGCCAAGCGTCTGGATGCCCTGGCCGACGAAGTCGAGCGCGGCTGGATCGGTGAATTCCGCGAAGGCCAGGGCTTCTTCTTCGAACGCACGATTCGCGGCGTGAAGGACGTCTCCTTCATTGACGATGCCCTGCTCGGCTCGGCCGACGCCCGCAAGCTCGACGAATATGCCGGCAGCCTGCAGGAAGCCTATCCGAAATCCGGCGTCCTGCGCCGCAAGGACATCGAATTCCCGATCCACGGTCCTGTCAGCCTGTTCGAGGCCGTCACCGACGCCGGCCGCAAGGGCGTTGCCCTGCAGCGCTACAAAGGTCTGGGCGAGATGAATCCCGGCCAGCTCTGGGAAACCACGCTGGACACCAATGAGCGCTCGCTGCTGCAAGTCAGGGTCAAGGAGGTCGACGAGGCCGACGACATCTTCACCAAGTTGATGGGCGACGTCGTCGAACCGCGCCGCGAATTCATCCAGGACAATTCGCTCAGCGCGAATGTCGACGTCTAAGCGGATCGCACCCCGGAGATAAAACTGAAAAGGCCCGCCATTCTGGTGGGCCTTTTTACGTCTACCCTATTTCTTTACCAACGGGCAGCGCGACTGCGCCAATGGCTGGAAGGCTTGATCTGCCGGAATTGTGGCAAGCAGCTTGTAGTAATCCCACGGCGCCGTGGACTCAGCCGGCTTCTTCACCTCGAACAGATACATATCGTGGACCATACGACCATCTTCGCGGATCTTGCCGTTCCTGTAGAACACGTCATCCACCGGCAGTTCACGCATCTTCTTCATCACCTCTTCGGTGCTGTCGGTGCCGGCGGCCTGAACGGCTTTCAGATAATGCAGCACCGATGAGTATGTGCCGGTCTGCAGCATGTTCGGCATGGCGTTGACCTTCCCGTAGAAGCGCTTCGACCACTTCCGCGTCTCGTCGTTCATGTCCCAATACGACGCCTCCGTGATCGTCAGCCCCTGGGCCTCCTTCAATCCGAGACCGTGAACGTCGTTGATAAACCCGGCCAGCGCCGACAGCTTCTGGCCGCCTGCCGTCAAACCGAACTCCGCCGCCTGCTTGATCGAATTAATGGTGTCGCCGCCGGCATTGGCGAGAGCCACAACCTTGGCCTTGGACGACTGCGCCTGCAGCAGGACGGAAGCGAAGTCCGCGGTTCCGACCGGGTGCTTGGTCGCACCCGCGACCTTGCCGCCCGACGCCTTGACGACATCGCCGGTGTCCTTCTCGAGGCCTTGACCGAACGCATAGTCGGCCGTCACGAAATACCAGGTGTCGAAGCCTTGGCTCACAAGCGCCTTGCCCGTGCTGTTCGCGATCGCGAATGTGTCATAGGCCCAGTGAACCACATAGGGCCCACACACCTCATTCGTGATCCGGGTCGATCCGGGCGAGCTGAGGGTGATGATCTTCTTTTTCTCTTTGGCGATCTCAAGCACCGCCAGCGCAGGCGACGACGACGCAACGTCGAGAATGGCATCGACCTTGTCGGTATCGAACCATTTGCGCGCAGCGTTGGCGGCAATGTCAGGTTTGTTCTGGTGATCCGCGAACACGACTTCGATCGGCATGCCGAGAACCTTGCCACCAAAATCCTCGGCCGCCATCTGCGCCGCCGTCACGGCGCCTTTGCCGGTGATGTCGGCATAGACACCCGACATGTCCTCAATGACGCCGACGCGAACGACGCCGTCCGAGATCTGTGCGGTTTGTGCATGGGCCGAAGCCGTGCAAAAGAATAGGCTCGCAAGCGCGGTCGCGAAGTAACCTGCACCGAAGTCGATCTGTCTCATGTTTCCCCCTTCCGCGTATTGATTGGCTCAATACGCCTGTTGCGATGTGGTCTTGTCGTTACTTCCCGCTTCTGTTCGCGAAGGCGGCGAGACCGCGCTTGGCGTCTACACTCGTAAAGGTGCGCTGGCCGAGGGCGGCCTCCTTGTGAAAGGCGTCCGCGAGCGGGAGGTCCTGCAGCGTCAGCGCGGCTTCCTTGATGGTCTGGATCGCAATCGGGCTCAGCGCGGCGATCTTTTCGGCGAATTCGAACGCGACCGACTCGACCTGTTCCGCATCGACGACGCGATTGACGACGCCCCTGGTAAAGAGGTCATTGGCGGAAAAGCGTTCCGCCGTCAGCATGATCTCCATGGCATGGGCGTAGCCGATCTGCCGGACCAGACGCACCAGCGTGCCGCCGGCCGGCACGAAACCATGTTTCGGCTCAGGCAACTGGAAGATGGCATCGCGCGCGGCGATGCGAATGTCGGTCGCCAGCATGATCTCGAAACCACCGCCCATGCACATGCCGCGGATGGCGCTGATGACCGGCTTGTAGAAGCCCGGAAACTTGATATGTGCGGGATCCCAGGCGGAAATGTCGATGGTATCGGCGGCCAGCGCCGGGATCGACTCCATCAGATCCGCACCGACGCAGAAAGCACGGTCGCCCGTGCCGGCCAGCACAACGACGCGCACGGCGTCGTCATCCTTGATCGCGTGAAAGGCGCGGCCAAGATCGTCATACATCGCGAGCGTCAGCGCATTCATCTTGTGCGGCCGGTTGATGCGGACAGTGGCGACATGGCCGTCTCTGGTGACATCGATCGACATCAGATCGCTCCCGACGCCTTGAGACGCGCCAGCTCGTCCGGCGTTACGCCAGCCAGGCGGGCAAGCACATCCGCATTATGTTCGCCGGGCATCGGCGCCTTCTCGAACGACGTCTGATCTGCACCGGACAGTTTGATCGGAAGGCCGAACATACCAATCAGCTGGCCGGCGACCGGCACATTGACGATCATGTTTCGCGCAGCGATGTGCGGGTCTTCCACCACTTCGGCGATGTTCTTGATGGCGCTGAGCGGGATCTTGTCGCCCGCCATCTCTTCGAGCTCGGCCTTGGTGTAATTGCTGAACCAGCGCTCCAGCAGCGGCTTCACCCTGGTTTCCGCCACAGTGTGATCGAACCGTTTCTCCATCGTATCGATGGCAGGATCCCTGGCCTGCTCCGGTTCGCCGAACAGCGTGCAGGTGATCGCCCAGAACTTGTCGGTGTAGCCACCGAAGAAGACGTAGCCGTCCTTGCAGGGAAACTGGCCATAAGGTCGAACGAACGGGTGATCGTTGCCCAGTGGCGAAGCGACTTCTTTCTGCGCGGTGTAGCGGACCACCGCATTCTCGGTCAGTGTCAGCACGGAGTCTTGCTGAGACACGTCGACCACCTGACCGGCACCGGTCTTTTCTGCCTCTCGCAATGCTGCGAGCGTTCCGATGGCCGCATAGAGGGACGCAGCGAGATCGCCTATGATCGTGCCGACGCGGACCGGCGGCATGTCGGCATAACCGTTCATGGACCACAGCCCGCCGGCCGCCTGCCCCGTATTGTCATAGGCCGGCTTGGAGGAATTGGGGCCTGTGCGGCCGAAACCGCTGATGGCGGTGTAGACCAGCTTCGGATTGAGCTCGCGCAGTACCTCGTAGCTGAGGCCAAGCTTGTCCATCGTGCCGGGCCGGAAATTCTCGACAAGGATGTCGGCCTTCTGCACCAGCTTCTTCAGCAGGGCCTTGCCGTCGTGGGATTTGAGATTGAGCGTGATGCCCCGCTTGTTGCGGTTGAATTGCGTGAAGAAGGCGCTGAGCTGCTCATCGCTTTCACCAACGAAAGGCGGAAATGTTCGCGCGTAATCCGGCTCGCAGGGATGCTCCACCTTGATCACGGTGGCACCCAGGTCTGCGAACAACATCGAGCAGAATGGACCTGCGACGACCCGCGTGATGTCGAGCACCGTCACGCCCTTGAGAGGACCATTACGTTCCTTCAACCCACCCATCTTTTCTTCCGTGTTCACATCATCCTCCCAGTCCATGCGAATGGACGCCAACAACATCGGCGCGCATGGTTTTCGTACAAGAGCATGAGCATCGAGGATACATTTCATATTCGCCGACTGTGCCGGCAGCGCTTGCACGAATTTGCGTCGCAAAAACTGGCGTTGGAAAAACTTCGCTTTTTACGAACGCAGCTTCTCAAGAACTTCCTTGGCGCGATCGACACGCACATCGTGATCGGCTGCGAGGGCGGCGGCGACCTTCTCGATCTCGTCGCCAGCAGCGCCGGCAACGATCGCGATATTTCTGGCGTGAAGTGCCATATGGCCCTTCTGGATGCCTTCCGTCGCGAGCGCGCGAAGTGCTCCCATGTTCTGGGCCAGGCCGACGGCAACAGCGACTTCCGCCAGTTCCTGCGCACTCTGCACGCCAAGTATCTTCAGGGCCGCTCGCGCGGCGGGATGGGTCTTGGTGGCGCCGCCGACGAGGCCAAGCGCCATCGGCATCTCAATGGTGCCGACGAGATTGCCCCTGCCATCGATTTCCCAATTGGTCAGCGAGGTGTAGCGGCCGGAGCGCGAGGCCCAGACATGAGCGCCGGCTTCGATGGCGCGCCAGTCATTGCCGGTGGCGACCACGATGGGATCGATACCGTTCATGATGCCCTTGTTGTGGGTCGCAGCGCGGTAGGGATCGACGATCGCAAATGCGCAGGCCTCGACGATACCACGGGCAATGCGCTCGCCAGCATATTCCTCGGTCTTCAGCGCCTCCGGCGTCACTGACACCGTGGCGCGGGCGATGCGCAGATCGGCATAGTTCGACAGGATGCGCAGACGCACGGTGCCGCCGGTAATCTTCTCGATCAGTGGCGCGACCGTCTCCGCCATCGTGTTGACGGTGTTGGCGCCCATGGCATCGCGTACGTCGACGATGAGATGCACGGCCATCATCGGCCCCACCGGCGTGTCTTCGAACACATGCACCTCGACGTCGCGGCAGCCGCCGCCGAGCGAGATCAGCACTTTGTCTTTGGCATTGGCCGCTTCAAGGATGGCATCGCGCGCGCGCAGCACGCGCGCACGGGCACCGTGCACGTCGGTCACGCCCAGCACCTGCACCTGCGCACGCATGATCGGCGCGGAGCTCGAGGTCTGGAAGCCACCGCATTTGCGAACGATGCGAGCCATATAGGACGCCGCAGCCACCACTGACGGCTCCTCGACCGCCATCGGAATCAGGTAGTCACGGCCGTTCACGGTGAAATTGGTAGCGATACCGACCGGCAGTTCGAACGTGCCGATGACATTCTCGATCATGCCGTTGGCAAGTTCGAGCGGCAGCGTACCGGGGCCGAAGGCCGCGCGCTCGGTGTCACCGAGCGAGGTCGCGTCGATCACACGGCCCAGCCTTTCGGCAGGCGCGAGATTGCGCAGATTCTCCAAACGCGAATTGATCTTTCCGGGTTGTTCGCCCGACTTCGAACCGGCCATTGCGGCGCCTCCCACACACAGGGTCTTTTGTTGGCCGCACGTTAGGCACCCGTGGATGATCTCCGAAAGAGACAGTTTTGAAATATTGTCCTAGACTGTACCCATGACGAAATGACTTCTCTGGTCACGGATGCAGCATTTTTCCCTGCAAATGGCGCGCGACCCAAGATCCGTCTGCGCGGAGACATGAGACTGGACTATTGAATTCAATCTTGTCGCTCTTGGAAAAAGGTACGGTTCTGATGGATCGTCCAGCACTGCACCCGGAGACATTGCTTGACCGCTTCTCGTGAACCGTCCGACCACAGAGCAACGCTGGCCCAGACTTTAGCCAGTCGGTTGCGTGCGCAAATCCTCTCCGGCGCGTTGTCGGAAGGCAACCGCCTGCCTTCAATCAGAAAGGCCGCCGTGGAATTTGGCGTGTCGAAGAACACCGTGGTCGACGCCTATGACCGGCTGGTGCTTGGCAAATTCGTTGCGGCCAAGGCAGGCTCCGGTTTCGTTGTCATCTATCGCGGCGATGATGGCGGGCGACCGAAACACGTCAGCGAAGCCGTCGACATTGCATCTCTGCTGAGCGCCCAGCTCTCGCAGAATTTCGAGATTCGCGTCGGCGACGGACGGCCGCCGGCTTCGTGGACGGAACAATCGGAGATCAAGCGCCATCTGAGCGGGACCGGACGGATCCTGCCGGCCGCGGCTGACGCCTATGGCTCTGCGCTCGGATTCCTGCCGCTCCGACAACAGATCGCGTTGCGGCAGCAAGCCCAGCAAATTGCGGTGAGGGAAGACGGGCTTCTGCTCACATTCGGAGCCAATCACGCGCTCGACCTGATCATCCGCGCGATGCTGTCGCCTGGCGATACGGTGCTGGTGGACGAGCCCGGCTACTATCCTTTGTTCGCAAAGCTCACGCTGGCCCAGATTCGCATCGTCGGCGTTCGCCGCCTGGCAGATGGACCGGATGTGGATGACCTCGCCGCAAAGATCCGGTCGGAGCGGCCGAAGCTGTTCTTCACGCAGTCGCTCGGCCACAATCCGACCGGAGGATCGATCACGCTGCCCGTAGCGCATGCGGTGCTTCAGACGGCGATGCGATCTAATCTCGTGATCGTCGAGGACGACCCGTTTGCCGATCTGCCGATGGCGGCGAACGGCCGGCTGGCGACGCTCGATCAGCTGAACAATGTGATCTCGATCGGGACCTTCTCAAAGACGCTGTCGGCGAGCCTGCGATCGGGCTTCATCGCCGCCCGCAGCGACCGCATCGCGACGCTGGCCGAACTGAAGATGCTCACCACCGTCAACAGTTCCGGCCATGTGGAGCGGCTGTTGCACCGGCTGCTCGCCGACGGCCACTATGACCGGCACCTGAAGCGGCTGGGACAGCGGAGTGACGCCGCCATAGGCCAGGTGCGCGCCAATCTCGTTCGCAGCGGCCATCAGATCTATGCCGACGCACGCACGGGCTATTACCTGTATCTGCTGCTGCCGGACGGAATCAACGACATGGCGCTGGCGCGCGAAGGCGCGAAAGACAGCATCTTCATCGCGCCGGGAAGCCTGTTCTGCCTCGACAAGAATAGTCCGCTGGCGCGGGCGATCAGGATCAATGTGTCGCGGGCGGACAATCCGAGGTTCTACGAATTTCTGCTCCGCCGACTGCAATAGACGCAGCGACGCCTTCAGGTCGCTTCTTCGGCATAGGGCGCCAGCACATCCAGCAGATCCCGACCGCGCGCCGGGGTCGGCTCCACCAGGGCGCGGTTGGCGACCGAGTCGAGATGCGAATGCATCAGCGACATCGCCTTGTTGGCGTCGCCGTCCTGCAGCGCTTCGATGATCGCAATATGCTCGCTGATGCCGCATTCCGACGAATGCGGCCGACTGAACAGCGACAGCGTCAGACAGCAGCGATAGGCGATCTCGCTCACATAGCGGACCAGCACCGGGCTGTTGGTCATCGACGCCAACATGATGTGAAATTCCGTCGCTAGGCGGATGGACACGGCGTTCGGCCCATCATGCGCCTCGCGCTCCGCCTCGACATGCGCTTTGAGGCGCGCGATCTGGCTGCTGCTGAGCTTGCCGGCGATCTTGCGGACGATCAGCCGTTCGAGATCCATCCGGATGTCGAAAATGTCCCGGGCATCCTGCCAGCTCGGAGTCACAACCACTGCAATGCGATTACGGCGAAGCTCCACAAGCCCCTCGGACGCCAGTTGCCCGAGTGCATAGCGCGCAATGGTCCGACTGACGCCGAAGCGCTCACCCAGGGAGTCCTCGGGAAGCTTGGCGCCGGGCTCCAGAGCCTGCTCGATGATCGCCCGCCGCAGCGCGCGGCAGATGACCCCAACCTTGTCTTTTGAGTTCGGCGCTTCTGGCATTCAGTCAGACCTGTCGCGATTTGAGCGTTCGGGGCCGTGCCCGAAGTGCATGCAGTCGAGAAGAATGGTTGCCCAATAATTCCTCAGGGAATGGAGAGCGAACGTAAAATGACAACGTTTCGCCCCGGACTCAAGTGGCACTCCAATTGCATGCACTTGTAGCTATGACAAGTATGCAAGACACGAGGGCCACCGGAGCCCAGCGCAGGCCGACCGCGATCGAATTGTCGGCCACCTCGGTGACCTTCGGCCGCGGCCCGACCGCCACGCCGGCACTCGCCGAGACCAACCTTAGCATTCCCGACGGCGAATTCCTCGCCCTTGTCGGCCCCTCCGGCTGCGGCAAGTCGACGATCCTCAAGCTCGTCAGCAATCTGCTTCACCCCACCACCGGCGTCGTGATCGTCGGCGGCCGCGAGGTCGCTGCCAAGGCGCTACGGATCGGCATGGCGTTCCAGAATCCGACCATGCTGCCCTGGCTGACCATCGAGCGGAACATCATGTTGCCGCTCAAGATCGTGGAGCCGTTCCGGTCCGAGTATCGACAGAAGCGCAAAGGCGAATTTCGCGACAAGGCCCATGCGCTGCTGGCGCAGGTCGGCCTCAAGGATTTCGGCAACAGGTATCCCTGGCAACTCTCCGGCGGCATGCTGCAGCGAGCCAATCTGTGCCGCGCACTGATCCATGAACCGCGCATGTTGCTGCTCGACGAGCCCTTCGGCGCGCTCGACCAGTTCACCAAGGAGGAACTCTGGTCGATCCTGCAGAGCCTCTGGCTGCAGCACAAACCTACGGTGCTGCTCGTCACGCACGATCTCCGCGAAGCCGGCTTCCTGGCCAGCCGCATCTGCGTGATGAGCGCCCGGCCGGGCCGTATCCTCGACGACAGCCGTGTGGACTTCGCCCGCCCACGCACCATTCCGATGACTTTCGAGCCGGACTTCGTCGCGCTGAACCAGCGTCTGCGCGATCTGATCGTCAATGCGCGGAGCAATGCGTCCGCCACGCAGGAGGCATAAATGAATCTCGGCCTGCGTCAAAAACTCTGGTCATTCGGACTAATCGTCGCCTTCTTCGCGGCGTGGCAACTGTTCTGCGTCGTCTCGGGCATGTCCGATTTGATCTTGCCGCGCCCAACCGATGTTCTCGCGACACTGATCGCGCGCTTCCCGGTGCTGTGGCCGCATATCACCCAGACCCTAAGCACGACCATGGCCGGTTTTGCCCTTGGTGTCGGCCTCGGCGTGGTGCTGGGCGCGGTCATTGGCGTCTCGAAAGTTGCCTATGACACCGCCTATCCGCTGCTCGTCGGCTTCTCGTCGATCCCGAAAGTCGCCGTCGTGCCGATCTTCGTGTTGTGGTTCGGCTCCGGCTCCGTACCTGCGATCCTCACCGCGCTGTCGATCTGCTTCTTCCCCATCGTCGTCAATATCGCGACCGGCCTCGCCACCACAGAGCCCGAGCTGGAAGACGTGCTGAAGGCCCTCGGCGCCAGCAAGATGGACATTCTCTGGAATGTCGGCCTGCCGCGCACCATGCCGTTCTTCTTCGCTTCGCTGAAAGTTGCGGTCAGCTACGCGTTTGTCGGCGCGGTACTGGCGGAAACCGTCGCGTCCAACCGCGGCATCGGCAATGTGATGATGAGCGCATCATCGAACTTCAATGTCCCGCTGGTCTTTGCCTGCCTGTTCATTCTCGCGATCCTCGGCGTGGCGCTTTACGTCATTTTCTCTCTGATCGAGGCGCGCGTGACCGGCTGGGCCACGCGCAAGAACGATCTCGTTGCGACCTAATCAACCCACATCAACCAGGAGAACGTCATGTTGAAAAGATTGACCGCCCTCGCAATCGGCAGCGTCCTGCTCACAGGCTCTGCCTTTGCTCAGGAGACGACCATCAAGTTCACATTGGGCTGGAAAACCCAGGGCAGTGACGCGGCGTTCTTCTACGCGAAGGACAAAGGCTACTTCAAGGAAGAGGGCCTGAACGTCGTGATTGATCAAGGCGAAGGCTCGGGCGCGACGGTGACCCGCATCATGTCCGGCGCCTGGGATGCCGGCTTCGGCGACGTCAATGCCATCATCCAGAACGCATCGACACGCCCGCAGGACGCGCCAGTGATGGTCTATATGATGTGGAACCAGCCGCCTTTCTCGATCGTCACCAAGAACACCAGCGGCATCAAGACGATAAAGGATTTCGAAGGACGCACGCTGGGCGGCGCGCAAGGCACGCCGACGACCCGCCTGCTGCCGGTCTTCATCCAGAAGAACGGCCTCGCGGCCGACAAGATCAAGGTTACCAACATGGCGCCCAATCTTCAGGAGCCGATGCTGATCAAGGGCGATATCGACGCTGCCCTCGTGTTCAACATCACCAGCTATTTCAACCTCGTCCTGAATCGCCAGGATCCCGAAAAGGATTACAAGTGGTTCTCCTTCGGTGAATTCGGCCTCGACCTGTATTCAAATGGCGTGATGGTGTCGCAGAAGCTGTTGGCGTCGAATCCAAAGGCCGTTGCCGGCCTGGTCCGCGCGATCAACAAGGCCAACATCGCCGTAGCAAAGGATCAGAACGCAGGTATGGCGTCGGTCGTCGCCTTCGATAATCTGGTGGATGTTCCCGTCGAGAAGCGCCGCCTGCAATATTCCTTCGACAAGCTGATGGTCTCGCCCGAGATGAAGGAAATCGGCGTCGGCGACATCAAGGATGACCGCATGGCCCGCGCCATCGGCATGGTCGTCGAAGGTTACGACCTGAAGCGCACCCCGACTCCGAAGGAAGTATTTTCCCGCGAATTCCTGCCGGCGCGTGGGGATCGCGAACTGGTCTATACCGCGAACTGAGTGACACGCGGCATGACCGAGGTTGCGTCTGCGACGAATATCTTCACCGGCACAGATCGGGGCCTCGTTCCTCGGGCCAGCCTCCATTATACGGATGGCCTGATCACGAGCGTCTCGACCGGCGCAAGCCTTTCGCCGCAGACGAACCATCTGACCATTCCCGCGCTGATCAATGCCCACGACCATGCCCGGCCGTCCATGACATCCTTCGGCGCATCGAACATGCCGCTGGAATCCTGGATCGTTCGTTCGGCCTTCGGTACGCCGCCCGATCCCTATCTCGTCGCCGCTGTCTCGCTCGCCCGCTCGGCGCGTGCAGGCTGCGGCGGCGCTATGATTCATTACACCCGCCCGAGCGGGAAGATGCCGATCCTCGATGAGTCGATCGCCATTGCAAAGGCCGCGAGCGATGTCGGCATCCGGCTGGCCTTCGCGCTGGCCGTGCGCGACCAGAACCCGATCGTCTATGGCGACAGCGCCGACGTGCTTGCCGCATTGCCTGAAGATGACCGCAGCACGATCCAGGACATGTTCATTCGGCCGAGCCCGACACCGTCAGAATATCTCGACCGCGTGGAGGCCATTCATGCCGCCATCGCCGGACCGATGGTCGACGTGCAGTTCGGCCCCGCCGGCGTCCAGTGGTGCTCGCCCGCTTTGCTCGAAACCATCGCAGAGCGCTCCGCGATCACCGGCCGGCGCGTCCACATGCACCTGCTCGAAACCATTTATCAGCGGCAATGGGCCGACCGCGCTTTTCCCGGCGGCGTTGTGCGCTTTCTGAAAGAGATCGGCCTGCTATCGAGCCGACTGACGCTGGCCCATTGCATTCATGCCCGCCCGGGCGAACTCGACATGATCGCCGAATCCGGCGCGACCATCGTAACGAATTTCAGCTCCAATTTGCATCTGCATTCCGGTCTTGCGCCGATTGCTGATGCACATCGCCGCGGCTGTCCGATCGCCGTGGGCATCGACGGCATCGCTCTCGACGAGGACGATGATGCGATCCGCGAAATGCGCCTGGTGCAGATGGCGCATGACGGCCTCGGCTTCGACCGCACGTGGAGCCGGGCAGAGTTTCTCGTGGTCGCCATCCGCAACGGCCGCAAGTCGATCGGCGCACCGGGGACGGGCATACTCGCAGCCGGAGAAGCCGCGGATTTCGTGACACTCGATATCGGCCAGCTCGACCGCGATGCCATCATGCCTGTCGACCCGATCGACATGCTGTTTGCCCGCGGCAACAGCAGCTGCATCCGCGATGTGATCGTCAACGGCCGCACCATCAGCCGCGATGGAAAACCGACCGGTGTAGACCTGGAGGCCATGGAGATAGAGTTGCGCGGGCTCTACCGGAAGAGCGTGCCGCAGTTCAAGGCGTTCGAACGCACCTGGGCGCCGTTCGAAAGCGCCGTGGCGCACTGGTTCCGGCAGCAGGGGTGCTGCTAGCTCATCCAACCTCAAGCAGCCTTAGTTCACCTGACGTTTTTCCAGCTTTCGGGCCAGCGTGCGGCGATGCATGCCGAGACGGCGCGCGGTCTCCGAAATGTTGAAATCGCTTTCCACCAGCGTCTGATGGATGCGCTCCCATTCCAGCGTCTTGATCGAAGTCGGACGTTCCGTGAGCGCCACCTGAACGTCGCCTGTCGCTTTCTGGAATGCTTCCTCGATATCGTCGGTGTTCGAGGGCTTCGCAAGGTAATGACACGCGCCAAGCTTGATCGCCTCCACCGCCGTGGCGATGCTGGCATAGCCGGTGAGCACCACGATCAGCATCTCAGGGCTCAGCGCGTGCAGCGCTTCAACACAGGCCAGGCCCGAGGCGCCCGCAAGCTTGAGATCGACCACCGCATAGCCCGGCACCTTGTCGCCGAGCACCTCGGTCAAGGTCTCGAAGCCCTCGGAATGCAGCACAGTGTAACCGCGACGCTCAAACGAACGCTTCAAGGTGCGCGCGAAACCTTCGTCATCCTCGACAATGATCAGCAGACGTTCATCCGACATGTTTGCGCGCTCCAATCGCGAGGGCGGACAACGGCAGCGACAACGTCACCAGGGCGCCGCCCACGGGCCGATTCTCTGCCACCACGGTGCCGCCCAGTTTGCGGACGGCATTGACCACCAGAAACAGACCGAGCCCGCGCCCGGACTGGCCTTTGCTTGAATTGTAGGGTCTTCCAAGATTCGCCAGCATCTCTTTGGGGAAACCCGGCCCCATGTCGCTGACCTTCAGTACCAGAAATTGGCCATCGCGCTCGATGGCCAGCCGGACCCAGAGTGGAGATACTTCATTCGCATTGTCGAGCACGTTGAAGATCATCTGCTTCAATGCCGAGTCCGACACAATCGGCATATCCTCGCCAAACCGGTTCTCATAGACCAGCGTGTTGATCGAGCGGGCGCCGCGCCAGTCCTCGACCAACTCGCCGAAGAAGCCATTGACTGTGGTCACGACCGGAGCCTCGCCGCGCATGTCGCCGGCCGACATCAGAATGCCGGTGACGATCGATTTGCAGCGCTGCACATCGGCCTGCATCTCGCTGATCTCTTCCATCAGCTCGGAATTACCCGCAAGCGCCGGCATTCGGCGCCAGTCGCTGAGGATAACAGACAGTGATGCCAGCGGTGTGCCGAGTTCATGCGCGGCGCCCGAGGCGAGCAGGCCCATGCGCACGATATGATCTTCCTCCGCGGCTTGCTGGCGCAGCGCTGCGAGACCCTCGTCCCGTTCGCGCAAGTTTTGCGCGATGCGCGCCATGAAAACGACGATCAGCGCCGCGTCCAGCACGAAGCAGATCAGCATGCCGATAATGTGCAACTGGAACAGGTCGTCGCGCAGCGCGTCCGGCAGCTCCAGCGGGCGATGAAACACAATCAGCCCGGCGAAACATAGACAGGCAACGACAACCACGACCCAGGTCGAGCGGCCATTCAGCAGCATCGCCCCGAGCGTCACTTGCAGAAGATAGAGCGACACGAATGGATTTGTCGCCCCACCGCTCAGATAGAGCTGCCCGGTCAGCGCCGCCACGTCGAGCAGCAAGAGCAGCAGCAGTTCGCGGTCACGCGCGTCGGTCTGCTGGCGCAGCCATTCCTGGCTGATGACATTCAGGAATACCGAGCCACACAGCACCATGACCATGGCCATCAACGGTAGTGCGATCCCCATCACCAGATGCACGAAGCCGATGGTCAGGACCTGCCCGACCACTGCGATCCAGCGCAACTGGATCAGCAGATTGATGTTCTTGATATTGGTGGTCTCGTCGAGCGGTGAAGCCGCGAGCGCGACACGTGTGGCAGCTCCCGCGCTAGGCGACGCGGTCACCGCACTGACGCCACTGACGTCTGGTGTCTCCACGTTGCTCTCTGCTCCCAAACCCGGCATCTCGCCCCGTCGGCCTGATCGGCCGGTCTCAATCGAACCGGCGCGTCGTCCATGACGTCATACGCGAGGTAGTGATTTTTTCCGAATCCGCCACTCGTCACGGGCGACGAACAAGGCGCCACCGGCCAGCATCAAAGCCAGGCCGAACCAGGTGATGGCATAGACTACGTGATTATTCGGGAACGCGATCACGGTCAGCCCGCCATGAGGCTGACCCGGCGCGTCCAGCGCGGCATTGGCATCGATGAAATAAGGCGCGACGACACCGAGCTTCTGGCTGGCCGCAATGGCCTCGACGTCGCGGGAATACCAGCGCTGGGCGACCGGATCGTTGCTGCGCAGGAACCCGCCCTTCGGCTCGGTGATGCGCAGGAGGCCCGTCACCGACACCGGCGTCGCGGGCGCCCCGAATGCGCCAGCCTTACGCTCATCCGGGCTGACAAAGCCCCGGTTCACCAAAACGGTGTAGCCGGCCTCGGCGCGCAATGGGGTCAGCACCCAGAAGCCGGCGCCGAGATCCGAGACGGCCTGAACCAGAGTATCGGCACCCGGCACGAACCGGCCGGTGACGCTGATGCGACGATATTCATCGTCACTGCGATTGATCGCAAGCCACGCCGCGGGCCCGGGTGCAGCTTCGGGCGCGGCGTGGCTGCGCTGATCGACGCGTGCGATCAGATCCAGTTTCCAGGCGCGGCGTTCGACCTGCCAGATGCCCAGCGCGGTCAATCCCGCAATGCCGAGCAGCGCCAGCAGACCCAGCACCGCGAGCGTCGTCGCGCGACGTGGCGACCGCCCGGATTCGATTTTCGATTCAGAGGAGTCCTGTCTGGCCGGGCGGCCCACGACGACCCCGTCGTTGGCGCGCGCCATGGCCATCAGGGCATATTCCTCATGTCGTGAACCGGCATCATGTTGACGTTGAGGTGATACATCACCCAGAGCGAGCCGCTCAGCGCAATAACCACGACGATGATCGTGAAGATCAGCGCCATCATGGTCCAGCCGGCATCCGACGTCGTGTTCATGTGCAGGAAGTAGACCATGTGAACCACGATCTGCACCACAGCGAACGCAACGACGATCGCGATAGTCCAGTTCTTGTTCTCAATCGCATTGGTCATCACCAGCCAGAACGGAATGGCGGTGAGGACGACCGACAGGAAGAAGCCGATCAGATAGGACTTCATCGAACCGTGGTCGCGGCCGTCATCATGACCGTGGTCATCGTGACCATGTCCGTGCGCGGCATGTGCATCGGCGCTCATCGCAGCACTCCCAGCAGATAAACAAAGGTGAAGACGCCGATCCAGACGACATCGAGGAAGTGCCAGAACATGCTCAGGCACATCAGACGGCGCTGATTCGCCTCGATCAGACCGAACCGGGCGACCTGCACCATCAGCGTAACCAGCCAGATGATGCCGAAGGTGACGTGCAGACCGTGGGTACCGACCAGCGTGAAGAAGGACGACAGGAAGGCGCTGCGCCAGGGTCCTGCACCTTCATGGATCATGTGGTGGAACTCGTAGAGTTCGATGCACAGGAAGGCCAGGCCGAACAGGCCGGTGATGCCGAGCCACATCTGGGTCGACTTCACTCTGCCCTTCATCATCTCCAGCATTGCGAAGCCATAGGTGATCGACGAGAACAGCAGCATCGCGGTGTTGAGCGCGACGAGCTTGAGGTCGAACAGATCCTTCGGTCCCGGTCCTGCGGCATAGCTGCCGCCGAGTACGCCGAAGGTTGCGAACAGCATCGCGAAGATAAGGCAGTCGCTCATCAGGTAGAGCCAGAACCCCAGCATGGTGCTGGAGCCGGCCGGATGATCGTGCTCGTCGACGACGTAGAAGACCGGAACTTCAGTGCCGTTTATCGTCTGGGTCGTAATATTCATGACGCGGCCTGCGCTGCGAGAAGTTTCGTACGGTCACCCTCGGTACGGATGACGTCCTCCACCGGGATATGGAAGTCACGGTTGTAGTTGAAGGTATGGAAGATCGCGACGGCGACGAGAGCGACGAAGCTCAGAGCCGCGAGCCACCACATGTACCAAATCAGAGCGAAGCCCATTGCTGTAGCGAGCACCGAGAGGATCACGCCAGTACCGGTGTTCTTCGGCATGTGGATCGGCTTGAAACCTTCCAGTGGACGGACATAGCCGCGGCGCTTCATGTCCCACCACGAGTCGTTGTCGTGAATGACCGGGGTGAAGGCGAAGTTATAGTCCGGCGGCGGCGACGACGTTGCCCATTCCAGCGTACGGGCGTTCCACGGATCGCCGGTGGTATCGCGCAGTTTCTCGCGATTCCAGATGCTAACCGCGATCTGGACCAGAAAGGCGCCAATGCCGATGGCGATCAAGACGGCGCCGAAAGCCGCGATGATGAACCAGATCTGCAGAGACGGATCGTCGAAGGTACGCAGGCGACGGGTGACGCCCATCAGGCCGAGCACATAAAGCGGCATGAAGGCGAAGTAGAAGCCGACAACCCAGCCCCAGAACGACACTTTGCCCCAGAACGGATCGAGCCTGAAGCCGAACGCCTTCGGGAACCAGAAGTTGATCGCCGCGAAGATACCGAACACCACGCCGCCGATAATGACGTTATGGAAGTGGGCGATCAGGAACAGGCTGTTATGCAGCACGAAGTCAGCCGGCGGCACCGCGAGCAGCACGCCGGTCATGCCGCCGATCACGAAGGTCAGCATGAAGGCGATCGTCCACATCATCGGCAATTCGAACCGGATGCGGCCGCGATACATCGTGAACAGCCAGTTGAATATCTTGGCCCCCGTCGGGATCGAGATGATCATCGTCGTGATGCCGAAGAAGGAATTCACGCTGGCGCCCGAGCCCATGGTGAAGAAGTGATGCAACCAGACGAGATAGGATAGGATGGTGATGACCAGCGTGGCGTAGACCATCGAGGTGTAGCCGAACAGCTTCTTGCCCGAAAATGTCGAGGTCACTTCCGAGAACACGCCGAACAGCGGCAGAATCAGGATGTAAACCTCCGGGTGGCCCCAAATCCAGATCAGGTTCACATACATCATCGGGTTGCCGCCGAGATCGTTCGTGAAGAAGTTGGTGCCGACGTAACGATCCAGCGACAGCAGCGCGAGCACGGCCGTTAGGATCGGGAAGGACGCGACGATCAGGACGTTGGTGCAGAGCGAAGTCCAGGTGAAGATCGGCATCTTCATCATGGTCATGCCCGGCGCGCGCATCTTCACGATGGTCGCGATCAGGTTGATGCCCGATAGCGTCGTGCCGACGCCGGCCACCTGCAGCGCCCAGATATAATAGTCGACGCCGACATCAGGACTGTAGCCGATATTCGATAGCGGCGGATAAGCCAGCCAGCCGGTCTTGGCGAATTCACCGACGAACAGCGACATCATGACGAGGATGGCGCCACCGGTCGTCATCCAGAAGCTGAAATTGTTGAGGAACGGGAACGACACGTCGCGCGCACCGATCTGCAGCGGCACGATATAGTTCATCAGGCCGGTGACTAACGGCATCGCCACGAAGAAGATCATGATCACGCCATGGGCCGTGAATACCTGATCGTAGTGATGAGCAGGGAGGAAGCCGTCCGAACCATTGAAAGCCATGGCCTGCTGGGCGCGCATCATGATCGCGTCAGCGAAACCGCGCAGCAGCATGACGATGCCCAGCACCATATACATGATGCCGATCTTCTTGTGGTCCACGCTGGTGAACCACTCCTTCCAGAGATAACCCCAGAGCTTGAAATAGGTCAGCGCGCCAAGCAGCACGATGCCGCCGAGCGCGACCATGGCGAAGGTGGCGACCAGAATCGGTTCATGGAGCGGCAGCGACTCCAATGTCAGGCGGCCGAAGATGAACTTCGCGAGCCCGGTATTTGCCAGTGCGGCTGTATCAGACATTCAGATCAACCCGATCAGGTGTTGGAAGCGCGCCGCTCGGCAAGCGACGGCGCAGGCGTGAAATTGAACGGCGCGGGGGCGGTACCCGGGCGCGAGAGACCAGCACCGGTGACCGGTGTCGGGTCGAGCGGGGTCGTCGAAAGGCGATCAGACGCTTCGCGTGCAGCCTCGGCGAGGGTGCAGACGCTGGCGACGTAGTTCTTCGTCGAACTGGATCCGTCGAGCATCGAGATATTGTACTTCAGCGGCAGGATGTTGCGGGCGCTGGCGAGGCCGAGCCCGCCCTTCGCGTCGATCGCCATCATCTCGCTCATGCACATTTTGCCGGGCTGGGCGCACATGTTGAGGATCGCTTTATAGAGGTCAGGCGCGACTTCCTTGTAGAGACGAACCGGCACGTTCTCGCTGGGTTTTTCGAGCTCCAGATAGGCCTCGCGGCTCAGCGTCTCGCTGCTTGCCTTGGCCTTGGCGATCCAGGCATCGAAGCCAGCCTGATCGACGCCATGGAACTTGAAGCGCATGCCGGAGAAGCCTGCGCCACTGTAGTTCGCCGAGAAGCCGTCATAGATGCCGGCCTTGTTGATGACCCCGTGCAGCTTCGTTTCCATTCCGGGCATCGCATAAATTTGACCGGCGAGCGCGGGGATATAGAAGGAGTTCATCACCGACGAGGCAGTGATCTTGAAGCGCACCGGGCGATCGACCGGGGCAGCCAGTTCATTGACCGTAGCAATGCCGTATTCCGGGTAGAAGAACAGCCACTTCCAGTCGAGCGCGACGACTTCGACCTGCAGTGGCTCGTTCAGGCTTGCCGCGTTGCCGGGCGCAATCCGGTCAAGCCGGCGATAGGGGTCGAGCAGATGCGTGCTGGACCAGGTCACGGCGCCGAGACAGATGATGATAAGGAGGGGCATCGACCAGATGACCAGCTCGAGATGGGTCGAGTGATCCCAGTCCGGTTCGTATTTGGCAGCGGCATTCGACTGTCGGTACTTCCAGGCGAAGAACACAATGAGCGCCATCACCGGCACGATGATCAGCAGCATCAGCACGGTGGAAATGACCACGAGATCGCGTTGCTGCACTGCGATGTCACCCGCAGGATTCATGACGACGAAATTGCATCCGCCCAGCAAGGCAACCAAGGGCAGCAAAAGGAGTATCCGTAGGCGGCTCAAGGTGTTACCCATTCGATAATGTCCGTTTGCACGCACGGTTAAGCGCATTTGCTGCAGGGCAACATTGGACAATTTGTCCAATGGTCCGAAGACGCCGTTCGCGACAAATCGTCAACCTCGCGTCGCCCCTTGGGCGTCGATTGCATGACCTTCAACACACCACCGACGGATAGAAAAAATGGCGCAGACGTCATCGACGATGGAACGGGACGCACGCCTTCTGCACGCGGATGGCCACGGCAAGGTCAACCCGGGCGAGATCGCCATCGGCGTGATCATCGGCCGAACCTCCGAGTTCTTCGACTTCTTCGTCTATGCGATCGCCTCGGTGCTGGTGTTTCCGAAGCTCGTCTTCCCCTATCTCGACCCGCTGACCGGCACCCTTTATTCCTTTGCGATCTTTTCGCTGGCCTTCATCGCCCGTCCGATCGGCACGATGATCTTCACGGCCATCGACCGCAGCCAGGGCAAGGGCGCCAAGCTGACGATCGCGCTATTCCTGCTCGGCGTCGCCACCGTCGCCATCGCCTTCCTGCCCGGTTACGAATCGATCGGCGTCGCGTCGGCCTGGCTGCTGGCGGCCGCACGTATCGGCCAGGGCATTTCCTGGGGCGGCACATGGGACGGCCTTGCTTCGCTGCTGGCGCTGAATGCGCCGGAGGGCAAGAAAGGCTGGTACGCCATGATCCCGCAGCTCGGCGCGCCGATCGGTTTGCTGGTGGCCAGCGCGCTGTTCGCCTTCTTCGTCGACACCCTGTCCGCTGAGGACTTCCTCGACTGGGGCTGGCGCTATCCGTTCTTCGTCGCTTTCGCCATCAACGTCGTCGCCCTATTCGCCCGTCTGCGCATGGTGGTAACGCCCGGCTACACCGAGCTGTTCGAAGCCCGCGAGCTCGAACCGTCCTCGATCACCGAGACGATCGCCTCGCAGGGCCGCACCGTGGTGATCGGCGCTTTCGCCCCGCTGGCGAGCTTCGCACTGTTCCACATGGTCACAGTGTTCCCGCTCTCCTGGGTATTCCTGTTCACCCGCGAAGCACCCAGCCGCTTCCTGCTCGTCGAATGTATCGGCGCCGTGTTCGGTATCATCGCCATGATCGTATCGGGCTATGTCGCCGACAAGGTCGGCCGCCGCACGTTGCTGACCGGTTCGGCGATTGCCATCGCCGTGTTCAGCGGCTTCGCCCCGCAGATGCTGGACGGCGGCATCGTCGGCGAACTGGCCTTCATGGTGACCGGCTTCATCCTGCTCGGCCTGTCGCTCGGTCAGTCGTCAGGCTCGGTCGCATCGAGCTTCTCGAAGCGCTTCCGCTACACCGGTTCGGCGCTCACCACAGACCTTGCCTGGCTGTTCGGCGCCGGCTTCGCGCCATTCGTGGCGCTGGTGATGTCGAGCCGCTTCGGCCTGTCCTCGTCGGGCGTCTATCTGCTGTCGGGCGCAGTCATGACCCTGCTTGCGATCTCGATCAACCGGCAGTTCGCCAGCCGCGACGCTTCGGCAATCGAGCCGTAAACAACATTGACGCTAAACAGAAAGAGCCTCGGTTCTGATCAGAACCGAGGCTCTTTCTGTTTATTTTGAATTGATTCCCTGACGCGAACCTGCATCCGCTTCGCTTAGGATGCGTTCGGCAGCGCCTTGCAGATCGTCATACCGGCCTGACTTCAGCGACCACAGGAATGCCACGAGGCCAAGCCGAGCCCGATGGCAATCGGGATCAAAGAGAAATAATCCGTCATTCCGCCGGCTCCATTCTGACCGACATCCGCAGCGTTGATACGTTGACCCCCTGAGACTTGTCGGACCTGCTGCGGCCACGGAGCCGCAGCGCATTGGCGACCACCACGATGGACGAGCCGGACATCACGATGGCTGCGACCAGCGGTGTGACATGGCCCATGATCGCGATCGGCACCGCGATGAAATTGTAGCCGACCGCCAGCGCGAGATTCTGGCGCACCAGATGCCCGGCCTCGCGAGACACTGCGATTGCCTGCGACACCGCCGACAGATCCTCGCGCAGGAAGACGAGATCGGCAGCGTTGCGCCCGACATCGGCAGCCGAGGCCGGCGCCATCGACGCATGCGCGGCCATCAGCGCCGGCGTGTCATTGAGTCCGTCGCCGACCATCAGCACTTTCTTGCCGGCGGATGCCAGCTCTGCCACATGCGCCGCCTTGCCGCCCGGCAACACGCCGGCGAAATACGGCACGCCCATGCCGATCGCGAGTGTGCGCACCGGCATCTCTCGATCGCCCGACACGACCTCCACAGCAAGACCATCGCGTTTCAATGCGAAGACCGTCTCAGTCGCACCCGCGCGCAAACGATCCTCGAAGCGGAAATCCGCCAGGCATCGCCCGTCGCGCGACAGCACCACGGAGGAGCCATCGAGATCCATCCCGCTGATATCGGCGAGGGCCCATTCCGGCCGCCCGAGGCGAAGCACGCTGCCACCGAGACGCGCTTCCATGCCGCAGCCCGGATGTTCGGAGACATCATCGAGTGCAATCGGAGCCTGCGCCGCCGCAACGGCAGTTGCGAGCGCACGCGAATAGGGATGTCGCGAATGCGCGGCGACCGCACCGGCCAGTGCAAGCGTCGCCGGATCGATCGCTTCTGCATTGACGACGCGGGGATTGCCGAGCGTCAACGTTCCCGTCTTGTCGAACACCACCGTATCGACCTCGGCAAGGCGCTCCAGCGCACCGCCATCCTTGATCATGATGCCGCTCTCGAACAGCCGTCGCGCCGCAACCACCTGGACCATCGGCACGGCAAGACCGAGCGCGCAGGGACAGGTGATAATCAGCACCGCCACTGCAATGGTGATTGCGCGATGCACGTCGCCCGACGCGATGAGCCAACCTACCAGCGTGATGGCGGCGGTGAGATGTACCACCGGCGCATAAAACCCGGCCGCACGATCGGCGATGCGACGATAGACCGAGCGGCCCTGCTCTGCGGCTTCCATCATCCGCAGCATTTCCGCGAGGAACGAATCGCTGGCGGAGGCTGTCGCCGTGATGATCAGAGGCCCCGTGAGATTCAGCGTGCCTGCGCGCAGCACCGAACCCGGGAGCGCCGGCTGCGGCACGCTTTCGCCGGTGACCAGCGAGACATCGAGTTCTGACAGACCCTTGGTCACCGTTGAGTCGACCGGCACCCGTTCGCCGGCAGCGAGCATGATGGTCATACCCACAGTGATTTCGCCCACCGGCAGATAGGTCTGCGAACCGTCATTCTGCAGTACCAACGCACCGCGTGCCGCCAGACGTGCCAGTCCCTTCACCGCGACACGCGCACGCTCGCGCATCATGTGATCGAGGGTACGGCCGATCAGCAGGAAGAACAGCAGCGTCACCGACGCATCGAAATAAGCGTGCGGCCCATGCGTTGCGGTCTCATACAGGCTCATGCCGAAGGCCAGCAGCACACCGAGCGAGATCGGCACATCCATATTGGTGCGACCGTGGCGTAGCGCCTGCCACGCCGAACGAAAGAACACCCGGCCCGAATAGATCAACGTCGGCAGCGCAATCAGCGCGGAAATGCCGTGGAACAGATCGCGCGTCGCGGGCTCTGCGCCTGACCATACCGACACCGACAACAGCATGATATTGCCGGCCGCAAAGCCCGCCACCGCCAGCGCCCGGATCAATTCCGACAGCGTCGTGTCCTTGGCATCGCCATCGACTTCGAACAGATGCGCCTCATAACCGACATTGCGCAGCGTCTCGATGAAAGGCGGCGGCGCGGCATCGACGTGCCATTTGATGGTGACGCGCTTAGTGGAGAGATTGACCCGCGCCCAGGTCACGCCATTGAGCGCACCCAGCGCTTGTTCGACCGTGCGAATACAGGCCCCGCAATGAACATCCGGGACCGAGAGGTCGGTTTGCCTCAAACCGCCGGCAATGGTCCGGCTGGCCAGCACCACCTCGCGGGGATCCGGCGTCGCCAGCACGGCCAATTCTGCTCCTGAGCCACAGCAACTCATCGGCGACCTCGTTTCTCATGTTGCGCATGATCCTTTTCGGAAAACCGGTTTCCACTTTTCCGGATCATGCTCTAGCCGGGCACCTCGACACCCCGCTTCATCGCCATATTGGCGCGCCACGTCCCGTGACCGGGCACGGGAAACACGACGATCATACCGAGCAGCCCGGTCATGACATTGATCAAGAACAAAGCCAGCGCGATTCCCGCCCAGGTCAGCATGACCGGCAGATTGGCCCGGACCATCCCCATACGGGTGCCCATGGCAGTCAACGCATCGACACGCTCGTTGAGCAGCATCGGAACGGCGCACCCAGGACCGACCACCAATCTTGCGATCGAGCGGTGCCAGCCGGGAATCCCCTGCTCGTCTCGCGGCGGCTCGTCAGGCGGAACGCGCAGCGCCCGATCGGCACAGAGCATCCCACACCATCACGACGAGCTCACTCCGCCGCCGCTCCCATTGACATAGGTCAAGCCCGCGAACGAATTCCGACCGGGATCAATCGCCATTTCTGGCATTTATAGCCAATGTCGCGCAGCCGGATCCGGCATGCCTCTTCTACAGGTGCAGGCAGATGCATGCGCCTGTTAGTCCTTCACGTCGTATCGATAGGATTTCGAGACGATCTGCCAGCCATCGGCCAGCTTCATCGCGATCAGGTAATCGGTGAAGTAACGCGGCGGCAGCTGACAGCGCACCTTGATGAAGGCTGTTTTGTCGTCGGATCGATCGATGGTGACGATGAGATCATCGCGGGTCTTGCCATCGACCTTGCCCGAGGTCCGCGTGCGAACCATCGCCATCCAGTCCGGCATAGCCAGCACTTTCAGCGCACCATTCTCGACCCAGCGCAGGTCAGCGGTCGGATGAAAGATCGCGCCAAGCTTGTCGGCATCGGCCTCATAGAGACCGTCGAAATAATGCTGAATCACCGCCTCGACGGTCGAACGATCGTAAGCCAACTTATTCCCCCACCCACAATCAGATTGACCCTTATAACATGAAAGCGATGACGGCATGCTATACTGCTGCATGGGTGGTCCGGCTTTAGATCACTTGCCGTCGCCGAGCATCTTTCGGAAGCGCTCGATCTCCTGCGGCACGAAGGCCGCGAGATAGGCCGGTGCCATTTCGGCATCGCTGGCGGGCATGGAGCCGAGATCATCGAGCCGTTTCTGATAATCGGGATTGGCAACGGCAGCGCGCATCGCGGCATTGAGCTTCCCGATGATCGGCGCAGGTGTGCCCTTCGGCGCAAACAACGCGTACCAGCCGGATATTTCAAACTGCGGCAACCCGGCCTCGCGGGCGGTCGGAACATCAGGCAAATGCGGCAACCGCGTGCGGGACGCCAGCGCGATGGCCCGGATGAGACCACTCTGAATGGCCGGCGTTACTGACGCCGAGGAATCGCAGATGCCGTCAATCTGTCCGCCGATCAGATCATTCAATGCCGGCCCGCCGCCGCGATAGCCGACCAGCGTGACATCGATGCCCGCAGCCTGAACGAAAGCCTTGCAGAACAGATAGTTCTGCGAGCCTACGCCAGAGTGCCCGATGTTGAGGCGGCCGGGATTCTGTTTCGCATGAGCGATGAATTGCGCGAGATTGTCGGCTGGAAAATTGCGCCGGATGGCGACCATGGCGGAACTCTTGTTGAACATGCCGATTCCTGTGAAATCCGACGGCGCAAATTTCACATCGGGCGTGAACAGATAGACTGCTGTGTTGGTGCCGCTATTGCCCTGCACGATGGTGTAGCCATCCGGTGGAGCCTGCGCGACGCGGGCCAGCGCTACGGCCCCACCCGCGCCGCCGATATTTTCGATCACGATGGGCTGACCGAGATGCCGGCTCATCTGTTCGGCAATCAGCCGTGCATTGACGTCGGAACTGCCGCCCGCAGCGAATGGCACAATCAGCGTGATGGAACGGGTGGGATAGTCCTGCGCGGACGCATACAGCGGCGCGATCAGCACCAGACAGAGCGGAGCAAGCCTGAACCAAGCCATCCCAAATCCTCCCTGACCAGGTCATCCCTGATTTTTCCGTGATCTTAGGGAGTATCCGGCGCCGGAGGCAAAGACATGTTATGCTGCAAAGCGGCGTAGCCGACGGCGTGTTGCGCCACTCCTTGACGTCTACGGAGGTCCTGATGACCATCTCCATGGTTCACCCAACGATCGACACCAAGAGCCTGCTGACCGGCGCCCAATTCGCCGATGCCTTTAGCATTTCCACCGAGACGACGGACCTGACCGCCCGCGACGCCGCCACCCGTATGCTCAGCCACTCTGCACCTTGGGTGGTCGCCCTCACGCGGCTGCGGGATCTGATCGTTGCGCCCTTTGGGCTGAAGACGGCGCACTCCGCGCGTCGCGCCGATATCGACAAGATCGGCCTTTTTCCGGTGCTCACCGAGACGCCGCAGCGTCTGGTCGCCGGCTTCAACGACAATCATCTCGATTTTCGCGTCGTGGTCGATGTCGCGCCAGATGGCGCCGGTCAGCGCGTCACCGCTACGACAGTGGTGCTGATGCACAACTGGTTCGGACGTATCTACCTGACGGTCATCAAGCCGTTTCACCGGATGGTTGTCCGTTCCATGCTGCAACAGGTCGCGCGTTGATTTCGCCGTGGCGCCGTGGGGAACCTGGGTCATCGCAGCCCGTTAGCCCATATGCCATTTACCGGGATTGATCCGCCGAACGACGAGCTGAAAGTCACGCTGGCGCGCGCGTTTGACGCCGCATGGCAGCCCTTTGTGGCACATGAAGGCGCGGCCGCAGACACGCCAGAGAATCGCCGCCGCCTTGCAGCCCGGATTGTTGCCGTGGCGCGATCCGGACAGATCGATGAGAAAACGCTCGGCGAAGCAGGCCTGATTTACCTGCGCGTGATTGCCGAAGCCGCGCGACTGTCGGTTCGTATCCGCGAAGTATCATCTCCCGGTCTTGCGCCCCTGGCGAACGATCAGCGAACCCAATCGTTCGGCCCGGAGATCGTCGCGGCCATGTCCACCGCACTGGATCGCTGTCTTGACGAGCTGCCGCTGCGGATTTCGTCGGATGCGGTTCAATTGCTCTCCAGCAGCATCCTCGACGAAGCGTCGCGCGGCGAGCGCGATCCCGAAAAGCTGCACCTCCACGCTTTGGCTACGCTCAAGTCCCGTCAGTAAGCTCCTTGCTCACCGGTTCCGGGTCCGTCTCGGCCCATTCGGCGACGCAACGTTCGAGATCCTTCAAATTCTGCCGCATCTGCTCCAGCGAGAAACCGATCGCGAAAAAGCGTTCGGCGACATCGCCGGGCAATCCGCGCGTCAGTCCTTCCTGCCGAAGCGCGGCAACTTCCCCGGCATAGGCCTGCAATGCGGTCTGCACCGGCCAGATCGCCGGCGATCCGGTGCCGCTGCGCAACGCCACGGCGGTCGAATGCAGAAATGTCGCCATAGCATCGCTCACGCGAGACAGCGGCCCGGCGAGACGAATCTGTAGCGCAGATGGCAAAGGCACCACCGTCGAGCGCCCAATCATCACCAGATCATGCCGTAGCCGCAGCGTCGTACGCAGCAACGGGCCGGTATCGGGACCGCTCGACAGATGCGCAGCGCGCTCGCGCTCTGCTTCTGCACCGATCGCATTCAGATTGGTGAGCGCATGACCGATGCCATCCTGCAATCGGTGCAGCGCCTCGTTGTCGCGACCGCGCGTCAGCGACGCGAGCAGTTCGGTGAGCGCTGTGGCGATCAGATCGAGCGCCTCGGCCGAGCTGGCGCGGACCTGACTATGCGCCCGCGACGGCAGCACAAGGAACGACACCAGCAGACCTGTGACGGCACCAACTGTCACTTCGAGCACACGATCGATGGCGGATTCCAGCGGCGTGTTGTGGTTCATCATCGGCAGCAGCAGCACGATGATCGCCGTCACGGTCGCGACGTTCAGGCTCGGATTGATGGCCGCGATGAAGGCCAGCGGGGCCACCGCCAGCACCAGGACCGCCAACAGCGCACCTTCATTGGAATGCGGGATCAGAATCGCCACTGCGCCGCCATAAATGGCGCCGCCGATGGTCCCGACCAGATAATCGCGCGTCGCCTTCAACGACCGTCCGACGCTCATTTGCGTCACGATGATCGCGGTCAGCACCGCCCAGAGCGGCAGTTTGAGCCCGACGGTCAGGGCCACGATCAGCGCGGCAAGCGCGGCGGCCGTCACCCGGACGCCGAGGCCGAGTTCGACCTTGCGCGCCCGAAAGAAGGCAACCACCCGTTTCAGGAAGCCGAGAATTCGCTTCGATGCGGACATGTCCAGATTGATCCCTGAAACGGATTTTGACGAACTGGTTTCAGCATGGCTGATCCACGCGTCGCCATGCCGGCTTGAAACGCCCATTTGGTCCGCCTAAGGCTATTTCAACAAGAGTGAGGAAACACAATGGCTAACGAGACTGCAACGCTTGCCGCCTATGTCGCTGACCTGAAATTCGACGACATTCCGCAGGACGTGCTGGAACGAGCCAAGGTCCTCACCCTCGATTATCTCGGCAGCACCATCCGTGCCCGCAGCGAGGCCGAATCCACCCCATCCTTGCTGAAGATGCTGGAAGCCCTGTCGCTGGACGGCAAGGGCGAAGCCACCGTGTTCGGCGACAGCAAGACCTGGACACCGGCCGTAGCCGCCCTGCTCAACGGCGCGCTCGGCCACTCGCTCGATTTCGACGATACCCATGCAGATTCCTCGCTGCATCCGAGCGCGCCCGTGGTGCCCGCCGCCTTTGCCGTCGGGGAAATGGTCGGCGCCTCCGGCAAGGATGTGCTGACCGCGATCGTCGCCGGCTATGAGGTCTGCTGCCGGCTCGGCAACGCCCTCGACCCGACCTCCCATTATGCCAAGGGCTTCCATCCCACCGCCACCGCCGGCACCTATGGCGCCGCCGCTGCAGCCGGCAAACTGTTCGGACTCTCGAAGGATCAGCTGATTTCGGCTTTCGGCGTGTCGGGCAGCCAGGCGGCGGGTTCGCTGCAATTCCTTGTCAACGGCGCCTGGAACAAACGCTACCAGGTCGGGGCTGCAGCCATGAACGGCGTGATCGCCGCAACGCTGGCGCGCAACGACTTCGTCGGTGCGACCGAATCAGTCGAAGGCAAGCACGGCTTGCTGGTTGGCTACAGCGACGATGCGCATCCCGAAAAGGCCGTGGCCGATCTCGGCTCGGTCTATGAGACCATGAAGATCGGTATCAAGCCCTATCCGAGCTGCCGCTACACCCACGCCGCCATCGACGCTCTGCTCGCAATGCGCCGCGAACACAATCTGACGCCCGAACAGGTCAAGCGCGTCGAGATCGGCCTGCATCGCAACGGCATCACGCTGACCGGCGACGCCGCCACCAAGCGCCATCCGAGCTCCATCGTCGGCGGCCAGTTCTCGATGTTCTTCACCGGCGCGCTGGCGCTCGATCAGGGCAGCTTCGGCTGGGACGACTACAAGCGTCTCGGCGACAGCGCGATCAATACGCTGGCCGACCGTTTCGACGTGGTTCAGGACGCGCGCCTTGAAGGCAAGCGCCATCCGTTCGGCGCACGTGTCAGCATCCACACCGAGGACGGCGTGCACGAGCGCATCTATGCCGATCCGTCGGGTGAGCCGACATCGTTTCCCGATGCTGCCGCCATGCAGCAGAAATTCCTGCAGCTCGCACGTCCGGTTCTGAACAATCGCGCCGAGAAATTTGCCGACGCCATTCTCTCGCTCGAGAATTTCGACCACGTTGCGACCGCGACCGCGCTGGGGCGCTGACGACCTCACGATCAACGTCGCTGCAGTTACACCGCACTGCAACTATAAATAACGACGCGCAGCCGTTTACACGCTCTTCCTCCCGTTGCTATCGTCGCGGCAACAAAAAGCAAACGGGAGGAGACCTTTATGAATCGCATCACCGCGATCACGGCTTGCGTCGCGATCGGCCTTTCTGCATCCAACATGGTCAGATCGGCATCGAGCCAGTCGGAAAGTGGCTGGGTCACGCTGGTCGATAGCACCAGGATGGGCGACTGGGACAAGGTCGGCGACGCCAATTGGGCGATGAAGGACGGCGCGCTCGCCGCCGACAAGCTGCTCTCCGGCAAGGATCTCGCTTATCTCGTCAGCAAGACGCCCTACAAGGATTTCCAGATCAGGGCCGAGTTCTGGACCGATGCCGAAGCCAATAGCGGCATCTTCATCCGCTGCGATAACCCGAAGGTGATCGACGGCAAGACCTGCTACGAGGTCAACATCTTCGACAAGCGACCCGACCCGTCCTATGGCACCGGTGCCATTGTCGATGTGGCCAAGGTCAATCCGATGCCCAAGGCGGCGGACAAGTGGAACACCTATGAGATCACGGCGAAAGGTCCGAAGCTCACGGTCGTCCTGAACGGCGAAAAGACCGTCGACGTGGAAGATACCAAGCACGCCGCCGGCCCGATCGCCCTACAATACGGCTCCGGCGTGGTGAAATTCCGCAAGGTCCAGATCAAGCCGCTGTAAGCACAGCCATTCCTCAGCCCGGATGGAGCGATCCATCCGGGCTGAGCCCCTTTTACCCGCCCCGCCAAATGCTGCTATGATGGCTTCAACCCCACGGAGCCCCTCATGAGCTGGCAACCATCAGAAGATCCGATTCTCGGTGATCCCAAGACCTGCGACGCGCTGGAGCTGGTCATCGTGCCGCGCACCCGCGATCTCGGCGACGGCTTCCTGGTCCGCCGCGCGCTGCCCCACGGCAAGCGGCAGATGGTTGGCCCGTTCATCTTCTTCGATCATTTCGGCCCGATGCAGTTCATTTCCGGCAAGGGCATGGATGTGCGGCCGCATCCACATATCGGCCTAGCCACCGTCACCTATCTGTTCGACGGCGCCATCATGCATCGCGACAGCGAGGGCAATGTCCGCGAGATCCAGCCGGGCGCCATGAACTTGATGACCGCCGGAAAGGGCATCGCGCATTCCGAGCGTACACCCGACGTCCAGCGCCGCGACGGCCAGAAGATGCTAGGCCTGCAAAGCTGGATCGCGCTGCCCAAGGACTCCGAGGAAATCGCGCCGTCGTTCCAGCATTATGCTGCCGAGAGCCTGCCGACCATCACAGACACCGGCTTCACCGCGCGCGTGATCGCCGGCAAGGCATTTGGTAAAGCGTCGCCGGTGTCGATGGTGTCGCCGTGGTTCTATGCCGAAGTTGCGGTCGAGGCCGGCACCAGCGTGCCGCTCGATCCCGATCACGAGGAACGCGCGGTTTATATCGTCGATGGAGAAATCGAGATCGCCAGCGACCGCCATGAGGCGCCGCAACTGCTGATCTTCCGGCCCGGCGATGCCATCACCATCAAGGCCATCAGCAATACCCGCATGATGTTCCTCGGCGGCGACGCACTGGAAGGGCCGCGGCACCTGTGGTGGAATTTCGTGTCCTCCAGCAAGGAACGCATCGAGCAGGCGAAAGAAGACTGGAAGACCGGCCGCTTCGCCCATGTGCCCAACGAGCACGAATTCATCCCGCTGCCGGAATAGGCCCCCCTTCATCACGACGCCGCCGGCCTGACGCCGGACGGTTCTGCTTTCGAAAGACCCCCTGACATGACCACGATGGCCACCAGCGACCTGCCCCTGCCCAAGATCGGTCGCGGCAAGGTGCGCGATATCTATTCCGTCGGCGACGACCGCGTGCTGCTGCTGACCACCGATCGCATCAGCGCCTTCGACGTGGTCATGAATGAAACCATCCCGATGAAGGGTGCGGTGCTCACCCAGATCAGCGCCTGGTGGTTCAACCAGCTCGGCGGCGTGGTCCCGCATCACATGATCTCGGCCGATGCTGACGACATCATCAAGCAAGTGCCGGCGCTCGCAGGTCACCGCGCCGCGCTGGCCGGTCGCGCCATGCTGTGCCGCCGCACCACGGTCTTCCCGATCGAATGCGTGATCCGCGGCTATATCTCGGGCTCGGCCTGGAAGGAATATGCTGCGTCAGGCACGCTGGCCGGCGAGAAGCTCGATGCCGGACTGCTTGAGAGCCAGAAATTCCCCGAGCCGGTGTTCAGCCCGGCCACCAAGGCCGAGACCGGCCATGACGAGAACATCACCATTGCCCGGATGCGCGAGATCATCGGCGAGGAGGATGCCTTCACCCTCGAGAGCATGACCCGCGCGATCTATACCCAGGGCGAAGAGATCGCCCGCGAAGCCGGTATCATCATCGGCGACACCAAGTTCGAATTCGGCAGGGAAGCCGATGGACGCATCATCCTGATCGACGAGGTGATGACCCCCGACAGCTCCCGTTTCTGGGCCGCCGATGTTTATAAACCGGGCCAGCCACAGCCGAGCTTCGACAAGCAGCCACTGCGCGACTATCTCGACATCGAGCGACGCGCCGGCCGCTGGAACGGTGAGGCGCCTCCGCCGACACTCCCCCCTGAGGTCATCGACGCCACCAGCAAACGCTATCTGGAAGCCTATCGTCGCCTGACCGGCGCGGAGCTTGTGGTCAGCTAAGCCGCCGACGGTCCTTCACGTGGACTGTCATAAAAATATTCTTGTCCGTCCATCTCTCCGTCGTCTACCAGAGACGGCGGCGGTTGCGCCTGTCGCGCAGCGCTCCGACAGGTTCGCGTGTGACATACTTCTTGCCCGCCTCCACCATCCCCTCCACCTTGAAGGTAGCCGCCCATGGCTGACTCCCTCGTCAGCCCGGACGCGTTGCGCGTCTGGCGCAACGACATCACCGGCGGCCTGATCGCCAGCGTTCTGACCATCAGCTTCGGCCTGTCCTATTCGGTGCTGATCTTTACGGGGCCGCTGGCGGCGCTGATGCCCTACGGAATCGCAGCAACCTTCATCTCAGCGAGTGTCATCGCCGCCGTCGTCGCCCTCGGCAGCTCATTTCCCTTCGCCGTGGCCGGCCCGGAGAGCTCCACCGCAGCCGTCACCGCGATCCTGTCGGCAGCCCTGGTCGAACACATCGCCACGGCCGATGCATCGCCCACTTTGCTGGGTCCAGTGCTCATCACATTGTCCTCGGCCACGATTGTCACGGGCATCGTGCTGTGCGGTTTCGGTATCACGCGCATGGGGCGGGCTATCCGCTATGTGCCCTATCCGGTGATCGGCGGGTTTCTCGGAGCTACCGCCTGCCTGATCGTCGCCGGCGCCATTCAGGTGATTACCGGCCACAAGCTGCAATGGGCGAACCTCATCAGACTCTCCAATCCGATGACGCTCTACGAGCTGCTGGCTGCGGCTGCCGTGGCACTGACGATCTACATTATCTGGCATCGCTCCCGCAAGCCGCTGGCACTGCCCACGATCCTCATCGGGAGCGTCGTAGCGGCGCATCTCGCGTTCCGGATCGCCGGCATATCCGTGATCGAAGCACAGGCCATCGGCTGGACCTTCGCATCGCCCCCGAAAGCCAGCCTGACCTTGCCCTGGGGATTCTTCAGCGATGGCTACCCGTGGCAGGCGCTGCCCGGACTTGTGGGCAATTTCATCGCTGTGATCTTCGTGACGGCAGTGAGCACGCTGTTCAATACAACGGGCCTCGAAGTCGCCGCGCATCAGGAAGCCGATATCGAGCGCGAACTCAATGTCACCGGAGCCGCCAATATCCTGGCCGGCGCACTTGGCGGCTATGCTGGCTGCATCTCGATCAGCCGTTCAGTCCTGAACCGCAGCAGTGGCGCTACCGGTCGTTTGTCCGGCCTGACCGTCGCCGCGGTAGCCGCGCTGATGCTCGTCGTCGATCCCTCATTACTTGCCTATATGCCGCGCTTCGTGCTCGGCGGCCTGCTGCTGTATCTCGGCCTAGAGCAACTTCATCGCTGGATCGTCGACTCCCGCAAGCGGCTCTCGCTGCTCGACTACCTGTCGCTGCTGGCGATCATCGTCATTATTCTCACCTGGGGTTTCGTGGCCGGCGTGCTGATCGGCATCGTCATCGGCTGCGCCACCTTTGCGCTCAGCGTGTCACGGGTCTCCTCGATCAAATACGGTTTCGACGGCTCGGAATATCGCAGTTCGCTCGACCGCTCGCTGGAAGACCAGCGCACGCTGGCGACCCATGGCCGCGAAATTCAGGGCCTCAATCTGCAGAGCTATCTGTTCTTCGGCTCGGCCAACCGACTGTATCTGCATGTCAAGGCGCTGCTGCGCCGGCATCCCGAATGCCGTTATCTGGTGTTCGACTTCAAGCTGGTGACGGGCATCGACTCGTCGGCCGCCCACAGCTTCGCCCAGATCAAGCGCATCGCTGAAGGCCACGGCACCACGCTGGTGCTCGCCAATCTTCATCCCTCGGCCAATCGCAATTTGCGCGCCAGCCTGTTCATCGACGACGCCGTCAAGGTCATGGGCGAACTCGATCACGCGCTGGAGTGGTGCGAGAACGAGGTGATCGTCAGGCATCGCGGACTCGCCGAAGAAGAAGCCAACTTGCGCGACTGGTTCACCAAGATCCTGCGCACCGCGGACGATTCCGAAGAACTGATGCGCCGCTGCCAACGCGTCGAGGTCAGCGCCGGCGAAATCGTCGTTCAGGCTGGCGACGCTGCCGATTCCATGCACTTCATTCTGGACGGCCGACTTGGCATCATGGTGCCGGCGGGCGATGGCAGGCTGACGCGGGTGCGCAGCCTCGGGCGTTACACGACAGTGGGCGAAATGGGCCTTGTCGCCTATGCACCGCGCAGCGCCACGATCCAGGCAGAAATCGCGAGCGTGCTGTATCTACTGCGCGCCGACGCCTTCGAGGACATCAAGCAAAACCATCCGGCATTGAGCCAGAAGCTGCTGACATACTTCGTGTCGGTCATGGCGGAGCGGCTGGCTTTTGCGAGCCGGATGATCGCGGTGTTGCGAAGGTAAGAAGAGTCCACACGACGCATGCGAAACGGACGGCCGGCTACGAGTTGGAGCCGCCGGCACCGACGGTCGAATTTTCAGGTATCGTTGCCTTGCGGCTGGCGCGCCAGTTCTCCCACCTCTGGATGACGACAAAAAAGGTGGGAACGAACAAGACGGCAAGGCAGGTCGAAGCGAGCATGCCCGAGAACACGGTGATGCCGATCGACTTGCGGGCGCTGGCGCCGGCGCCGGTCGCCAGCACCAGCGGCAGCACGCCGAGAATGAAGGCGAAGGACGTCATCAGGATCGGCCGAAAGCGCGCACGCGCGGCTGCGACTGCAGACTCGAGCAGCGGCTTGCGATCGTGCACATGCAGCTCGATCGCCACCTCGACGATCAGGATCGCGTTCTTCGCCGACAGCGCGATCAAAAGGATAATGCCGATCTGCGTGTAGAGATTATTCTCGATTCGTAGCGCGGTGAGCACCGTCATCGGGCCAAGTAGCGACAGCGGCACGGCCAGGATCACCGAAATCGGCGCATACCAGCTTTCATATTGCCCTGCGAGCACAAGATAGACGAGCAGCAGCGCAAGGCCGAACACATAATACAATTGATTGCCGACGACCTTTTCCTGATACGACATCGCCGTCCACTCGAAGCCCGTTCCCGGCGGCAAAGTCTTGGCCGCGATCTGCTCCATCAATGCCATCGACTGCCCTGAACTGTAGCCCTGTGCCGGCAGGCCGATCACCGCCGCCGTCGGATAGAGATTGTAAAGACTGATCAGCGACGGCCCCACGGCGGGCGTAATCTTCGCCACGGTGCCAAGCGGGATCATGCTGCCCTGCTGGTTGCGGACCATCAGGTTCTCGATGTCCCGGGCGGTCAGCCGGAACTTGGCATCTGCCTGTGTATAGACCTGAAAGGTGCGGCCGAACTTGTTGAACTGGTTGACGAAGGACGAGCCGAGATAGGACGACAGGGTCGAAAACACCTGATCCGTCGTCACATGCAGGGTCTGAGTCTTGATACGGTCGATCTCGATATCAAACTGCGGCACCATCGAGCGGAACGGCGAACTGACGCGCTGTAAAGCACTCTGTGTCTCTGCATTGGCAACGATCGCGCCGGTGATCGCCTGCAGCTTGGCGTAGTCGGCGTTACCGTCGCGCAATTCCACCTGCATGGCGAAGCCCGCAGCATTGCCGATGCCCTGAATCGGCGGCGGAGGAACCACCAGAATGCGGGCTTCCTCGATCACCGAGAGACGCTCGTTCAGTCCGACGAACAGCGAACGAAGGTCCTGACCCGGTCCGCGCTCGCTCCATTCCTTGAGGATCAGATAGGCAACACCGGCATTGGCCAGGCTTGAGCTGTTGTCGAGCGCGGAGATGCCTGAAATGGTAAGCACCTGTTCCACCGCCGGCGTCTTCGCGGCCAATTCGCTGACCCGATCGAGCACATGCTGCGTCCGGTCCAGCGCGGCACCATCGGGCAACTGGACGGCTACCAGCAGATAGCCTTGATCCTCGATCGGGATGAAGCCGGTGGGAATCCGGGACAGCCCATAGCCGCCGATACCGATCAGAATCAATGCGATGAAAACCGAAAGATTGCTGTGTGCGACCATGCGAGTGATCAGGGCAGCATAGCCCCGCTCAACCCGGTCGTAGACCTTGTTGAACCCACGATAGAAGAAATTGCGCTTCTCCGGCGGCACCGGGCGGCGCAACCACAATGCGCATTGCGTCGGCTTCAGCGTGGCCGCATTGATGGCGCTGAGCAGAGCCGTCGCGGCAATCACCAACGCGAATTGCGCATACATGCGCCCGGTCAATCCAGGCAGGAATGCCGCCGGCAGGAACACCGAGATCAGCACCAGCGTGATGCCGATGATCGGGGCAAACAGCTTGTCCATCGCACTGATCGCAGCGTCGTGGCCGGACATGCCCTGCTCGATATTGTAGGCGGCACCTTCGACAACCACGATGGCGTCGTCCACCACGATGCCGATCGCCAGCACGATGGCGAACAGGGTCGACAGATTGATCGTAAAGCCCAGCGCGGCCATCGCCGCAAAGGCGCCGATGATCGTCACCGGAACTGTCGTTGCCGGCACCAGCATCGCACGCCAGTCCTGCAGGAAGATCAGGATGACCACCAGAACCAGAAGACCAGCCTCGAGAAGCGTCTTGTAGACCTCGTCGATCGATGCCTGGACGAATTTCGTGGTGTCGAAGGGGGTGTCGTATTTGATGTCGTCGGGAAACTGCGCAGCCAGCGCGACCATCTTCTTCTCGACGGCCTTTTCGACCTCGAGCGCGTTGGCGCCCGGCGACTGGAATACGCCGATGCCGACAGCCGGCTTCTGGTTGAGCGAGAATATCTGGCTGTAGGTCTGCGCGCCCAATTCGACGCGCCCAACGTCACGGACCCGCGTGACGTCGCCACTATCGCCGGTCTTGACGATGATGTCCTCGAACTCGGCGGGATCGTCCAGCCGCCCGTTGATGTTCAGCGTGTACTGAAACGCCTGCCCCGCGGGCGTCGGCGGCATGCCGATCTGGCCCGCAGCAACCTGTTGGCTCTGCTGCTGGATGGACTGGATGACGTCCTGCGGCATCAGCCCGCGCGCTTGCAGCTGGTTCGGATCGAGCCATATTCGCATCGAATACTGGCCGGCGCCGAACACCGTCACATTGCCGACGCCGGGCAGACGCGACAATTCGTCCCGGATGTTGATCGTGGCGTAATTGCTCAGAAACAGGCTGTCATAGGTCGACTTCGGCGACGTCAGTGTGACGAACAACAAGATTGCCGTCGACTTCTTCTGAACGGTCACGCCCTGATTCTGCACGGCGGTCGGCAGCGACGACAGCGCGCTCGATACGCGGTTCTGCACAAGCACCTGCGCAAAATTCAGATCGGTGCCGATCTTGAACGTGACCGTGAGTGAATAGGTGCCGTCGGCAGCGCTGTAGGACTGCATATAGAGCATATCCTCGACGCCATTGACTTGTTGCTCGATCGGCAATGCCACCGTGTCGACAATGGTCTTGGCGCTGGCGCCGGGATAGCGCGTCGTGACCTGGACGGTCGGCGGCACCACGTCGGGATATTGTGCCACAGCGAGGCCATAGAGCGAGACGCCGCCGATCAGGATCATCAGCAACGCGATGACATTGGACAAGACCGGCCGCTCGATGAAGAACTTCGAAATCATGGCCTGTCCCTACTTGGTCGGCGTCGGCGCTTCGATCTTTCTCACCTGCGGATCGACCTTCTGCCCCGGAATGGCACGCAGCAGGCCTGCGATGACGACGCGATCATCCGGCTTCAGACCGCTTTCGATCACGCGAAGGTCGGCTTCCAGCGGGCCGACGACGACCTTGCGCTGCTCAATGACATTGTCGCCATTCACGACCAGCACATAGCGCCCAGCCTGATCGCTCCCGAGCGATACATCGGGCACCAGCAGGGCGTCACCTTGCTGGTCGATAGGCACGCGAACGCGGACATAAGAACCCGGCAACAGGATGCGATCCGGATTTGGCAGCACACCACGCACCGGTAGCGTACCCGTCGACTGGTTGATGGTCGGCGAGATGTAGTCGATCTTGCCCTTGTGCGGAAAGCCGGTCTCGGTCTGCAGTCCGACCTCGACGGGCAACTGCCTGATATCGCTCACCGTCAGCCCGCGCCGTCGGGCTTCGTCCCGGATATGCAACACATCCTGTTCATTGACGTTGAAATTCACATAAATCGGGTCGAGTTGCACGATCGTCGCAAGCTGCGTCGGCGACGCGACACCGACCAGTTCGCCGACCGACACCAGATGTGCGCTGACGATACCGTCAAACGGCGCAACGACATTCGTATAGCCGTAGTTGACGGCCGCGATCTTGGTGTTGACTTGCGCCTGCTGCAGATTGGCTTGGGCGTTTTCGCGCGCCGATGTCGACTGGTCGAGTGTGGCTTGCGAGACGGCTTGCCGGGCAACGAGATCTGACTGGCGCTTGAAGTCAGCTTCGGCCTGCTTTGCAGTGGCCTGCGCCCCCGCTTCCGCAGCCTGCGCCTGCTCCAGCTTCAAGAGGTATGTCTCAGGTTCGATCGTGAACAGCGTTGTGCCTTGCTTGACGAAGGAGCCATCCTGATAGTTGATTGACTGCAGAACGCCCTGAACGCGCGCCACGAGATCAACGTTCTTGACCGGTGCTGTATTGCCCGTCGCTTCGAAAAAGCGCGTGATACCGCGCTGCACAGGGACCGCTACCTCAACTTTCGGCGGCGGCGGCGGCACAAAAGTGTTTTGCTCGCAGGCACTTAAAAAAAGGCTCGTCAGCACGATACCCGCAGCGCGCATGGCCGTGACCTGCTGCAGCTGCTCAATGCGAGCTTTTCGTCCAGATGAACAGGCGCGCACAAACCGCATTATCCTGCCTCAATCAAATGACTCTCTGAAAACCCCTTGGCCAAGAAAGTGACAGCCACACGCATTAATAGCAACAATACACTTGTAGTGGAAACGAAACCGTAAAATGATGCCGGACCGAAGTTGTTTTGCGAATGCCTTTCAGAACTCACGTTTCTTGAAGATTTTACGCAATTGCCCTGAATGACCGGGCGGTAGCAACGAGGATTTCAGCGATGAATTTCATGTTCGGTTCCGCCGCGCGATATCGCACGTCGATGGCCACTGTCATTCTATTTGCAATCGCGAGCCCTGCCTTTGCGCAGGCGCCGAGCCAGGCGCAGCGTGACGCGATCAAGACGCAGTGTCGCTCGGATTACATCGCGCATTGCTCGAACATTCCTCCTGGTGGAGAAGCCTCGTTGCAGTGCCTTCAGAAGAACATGTCGAGCCTTTCGTCGGCATGCGCGGGCGCGGTTCGGGCCGTCGAAGCGCCGGCGGCTGCACCAAAGGCCGCTGAGCCGGCACCCGCAACAACGCCCAAGACCGAATCCACGCCACCGGTTGCCAAGCCGGCAACGGCAACGGCCGCACCGAAGGCAGCAGCGACGCCCGCTGCGAAAGGCACGACTGCGGCTCCGGCTGCGGCAACCGCGACCGTTGCACCCGCAACCGCTCCCGCAGCCATCGTGCTGCGGCCGATGCGACCACGCGAAGAATTGTTGGTGATGAGATCAGCATGCGGTGGCGACATCAGATCGCTCTGCGGCGGCATTCCGCCCGGTGGGGGCCGCATCGTGCGGTGCCTGGCCAGCAACAGCGCATCGCTTTCACCGGCTTGTACCGGCGTCCTCGCGCCATTCGCTCAACGATGATCGAGGCTGCACGATAACGATTCGCCGATTGCGTCCATCACTCCCCACGAAAGGCAAGGATCAGCTGTATCAACCGGGCAGACAGGACGATGTAACAGAGTGACATCGCGATCTGAAACGCGACGTGCCACTCCAGCTTTGCAAGCTTGTAGAGGCCATCGATGAAATTCAGCAGCAACAGAGCGATTCCGAACAGTTCGACACCACCACCGACGAGACTGTGGCGCAGGTATCCGAACAGAACGATAGAGGGCTCATCGCTCGATACATGTGCCCCGGCCGATATAATCAAGGTGCCGATCACCATCTTTTCGACGTGACTGAATATTTCCTTTGAGGCAGGCTCGATAAGTCGATTGTGAAAGTTAAACCACCTGGTTCTGAAATCCGACATGCTTTCTCCTGCTGAGGCAGCATCGGGCGAAACAGGCCCGCTGCAAGTTTCAAGTCGGCAAGTATCTGCGATACTTAATAGACGTTTTGCCGCATCAGGATACAAGGCGCCGTTACAGGATTCCTGATCGTTCACGAGATTTTTGCGTATTCCTGCGAACTACTCTTTGCAATTGAAGCAGCTTTCAAAACTCCTGTTCGTATTCCGCTCACGCCGCCACTGAAGCCCACGACCCTTTTCGCGCGTCCTTTTCCAACCAACCAAAACGGGAGATCACCATGCGTTCTTTCTTGATGATGGTTGCAGCCGTTTTCGCATTCGGCACGACGATGACGTTTGAAGCCACCGACGCCAACGCCGTCGTCTGCGCACGTGGCGTTTACCGTGCCGGCTGCGCCGGCTACCGCGGCGCCGTTGTGGTACGCCGCCCGGCGGCGGCGTGCCGCACCGTCTGGGTCAATGGCGTGCGCGTCCGTCGCTGCTACTGACCGAGGGCGGGTTCGGCTGGGTCAACTAATTCAGAAGGCCCGTCGGACTCGCCGGCGAATAACCGAGAGACAGACATTGATTTGTGCTGGCTATGGCAGAGCCATTGGCCATGCCTGCCAAAACGCGAATGCCCGGCACATCGCACGAAGCTTGCTTCGCGCGGGCCGGGCATGACGAGTGACTGATTCAAAATTCGGAAAGGCGCGACGCCTCAGATCCCCGACATCATGATGTATTTGATCTCGACGTATTCTTCCATGCCGTGATGCGAACCTTCGCGGCCGAGACCTGACTCCTTCACGCCGCCGAACGGGGCCACTTCGGTGGTGATCAGACCGGTGTTGACGCCGACCATGCCTGACTCCAGCGCCTCTGCGACACGCCAGACGCGACCGAGATCGCGCGAATAGAAGTAGGATGCCAAACCGAACGGCGACGCGTTGCACATGGCGATGACGTCGGCTTCATCCTTGAAGCGGAACACCGGCGCCAGCGGGCCGAAGGTTTCTTCCTGCGACACCAGCGCATTCGGGTTCACGTTGGCGAGCACCGTCGGTTCGAAGAACGTGCCGCCGAGTGCGTGGCGCTTGCCGCCGGTGACGATCTTGGCGCCGCCCTTCACGGCATCCGCGATGTGACGCTCAACCTTCTCGATCGCCTTTTCGTTAATCAGCGGACCCTGGGTAATGCCCTGCTCGGTGCCGTCACCGACCTTCATGGCCGCAACCTTCTTCGCCAGCTTTTCGACGAACTGATCGTAGATCGCGTCCTGCGCATAGAGGCGATTGGCGCAGACACAGGTCTGGCCCATATTGCGATACTTCGACACGATCGCGCCCTCGACGGCGGCATCGATATCGGCGTCGTCGAACACCACGAAAGGTGCGTTACCGCCGAGCTCGAGGCCTAGCTTCTTCACGCCGACCGAAGCCTGCCTGTAGAGGATCTTGCCGACATTGGTGGAGCCGGTGAAGCCGACGAAGCGCACGGCAGGATGCTCGCACAACACGAGGCCGATGGCCGATGCATCGCCGGTGATGATGTTCAGCACGCCCTTCGGCACGCCTGCGCGCTCGGCCAGTTCAGCCAGCGCCAGCGCCGACAGCGGCGTCTCGTTGGCGGGCTTGATCACCACGGTGCAACCGGCGGCCAGCGCGGGCGACACCTTGCGGGTGATCATGGAGTTCGGGAAATTCCACGGCGTGATGGCGCCGCAAACACCGATCGGCTGCTTGATGGCCAGCAGGCGCGCATCGGCGCGCTGGGTCGGGATGGTCTCGCCATAGACGCGGCGGGCTTCCTCGGCGAAGAACTCGATATAGGCGGCACCGATATCGACCTCGCCCAGCGCTTCGGCCAGCGGCTTGCCCTGCTCGGTGGTGAGGATCAGCGCCAGGTCTTCACGATTGGCAATGATCAGCTCGAACCACTTGCGCAGGATGTTGGAGCGCTGCTTGGCGGTGAACTTGGCCCAGACCGGAAACGCCTTTTCGGCGGCCTCGACGGCCTGCGTCGTTTCCTTGGCACCCATATTGGGCACCTTGGCGATTTCAATTTCATTGACCGGATTGGTAACCGAGGTCTCTCCGGTGCCGACCCAGGCGCCATCGATGTAGCACTTGTCGCGCAGCAGTGAGGGGTCCTTGAGGCGGTCGCGCAGCGAAGGGGCAGATGACTGGCGTGCGGCGGCGGTCGGTGACATGGGCGGTTCTCCTGCGGAAAGTGTCGCGAACGTATAGCCGCGGACTTGTAGAGGAGTATAGACCCGAAAGCGCCCCTCGGCAGCGAATGGCAGCTATCGCTCGCTCGGGCATTTAACGCCCGAATTCAACAGTCGCAGAACGCCGCAAGCCGGATCAGGCCGCGCCGCGCATATAGGTCTCGCGCCGGTCGATCATCCGCTCGAAAGCGATCCGGGCATTGGCGCGGGTCGTCGTCGAGAAGGTGCGGTATTCCAGCTCCGGCAGCATCGCCACGTCACGGCGACCAAACCAGGAGATGAAAGATTTCGGCGGGGCCGAGATCTTGGCCAGCGCCTGCGCCAGATTTTCAGCTGCATCGAAAGCGAACAGGGCGCCGGTCTGGGCAACCCGGACCTCGAAAATTCCTGGACCGATCGGCGCCTCGATGCTCTCGCCACGGGAAGCGCGGGGATAATGTTTCCAGTCGGTCCAGTTCGCGATCATCGTCGGTCTCCGCAGCTGACACGCTGCACCTGTTACTCATGGTCTTAGGGTTAGTGTCGGAAAGCGCTTTGACGTTCACGTCATTTTTTGAACACAGCTGCGCCAATTTCGTTCCGGGCCGCTATGAAGTTTGCTGGCTAAACCGGAAATAGTTCCGCCGAGGGGTTAAAACCAGCGCAAGTGTAATCACATCCGCGAGATCGGCGGCCTCGCGCTCAAGTTGAAACGCGGTATGATAAGAAAAAACTGGAGGGAAACGGATGTCTGCCCAAGTCGAGATCGACCAGATTCTGAAGAAGGCCAGCGAGACCGGCGCGATTCCCGGTGCGGTTGCGATGGCTGCGACGCGGGGTGAGATCATCTATCGGGGTGCGTTCGGCAAGCGCGACGTATCCAAGGATACCACCATGACCCCGGACAGCGTGTTCTGGATCGCCTCCATGACCAAGGCGATTACCGCTGCCGCAGCGATGCAGCTGGTGGAGCGGGACAAATTGACGCTGGATGCGCCGCTTACGACAGTACTGCCGGATCTTGCGGAAACACAGGTGCTGGATGGCTTTGACGTCGGCGGCACCCCAAAGCTGCGTCCGCCGCGCCAACCGATCACCTTGCGGCATCTGCTGACCCATACGGCCGGGTTCTGCTACGACATGTGGAACGGCGACATGGTGAACTATCTGGAAAAGACCGGCATTCCGCCGTTCCGCACCGGGCTGAACGCCGCCATGAAAGTACCAATCATGCGCGATCCCGGCACGCGCTGGGAATACGGCACCAATATCGACTTCGTGGGCAAGGTCGTCGAGACCGTCAGCGGCGAACGCCTCGACGCCTATTTCCGGAACCATCTGCTGGCGCCGCTCGGAATGACCGACACCGCCTTCGTGATCGGCGACGACCAGCGCAAGCGCCTCGTCGCCATGCACAGCCGCAGCACCGACGGCGCACTGACTCCGATCCCTTTCGAGATCAGGCAAGATCCGGAATTCTTCGCCGGCGGCGGCGGACTCTACGGCACCGCACCCGACTATATCAAGTTTACGCAAATGATCCTGAACAGCGGGACCGGCAACGGCAATCGGGTATTAGAGCCGGAGACCATCACGCTGATGAGCCAGAATCATATTGGCGAGCTCAGCATGACGCCGATGGCCGCGGCGGTGCCGACCGCCAGTAACAATGTCGACTTCCTGCCGGGCATCGACAAGAAATACGGCCTTAGCTTCATGATCAACACGGCGCAAACCGCTGAAGGCCGCAGCGCCGGCAGCCTTGCCTGGGCCGGCCTCGCCAACACCTATTACTGGATCGATCCGGCACGCGACATCACCGGCGTCATCATGATGCAGGTGCTGCCATTCGCGGATCCGACTTGTTTGAAGGTGTTTTCAGACTTTGAGCGCGCGATTTATGCGGAGCTGGGCGCGAAGAAGGCGGCGTGAGACGGCGCCTTTCCCTCCCCGCGAGGGGAGGGAATAACACCCTTAAACCGGCAACCCGTTCTTGCCAGCCAGGTCCTTCAGCGACACCTGCGGACGCGCGCCGATATGCTGGATGACTTCGGCGGCGGCCATGGCGCCGAGCTTGCCGGCATTCTCATAGCCGGCATTGCGCACCAGACCGAACAGGAAGCCCGCCGCGAACAGATCGCCAGCGCCTGTGGTATCGACGAGCTTCTCAATCTTGTGGGCCGGCACCGCAACGACGCCATCGCCGGATGTCACCACACACCCTTTCTCGCTGCGCGTCACAATGCCGAGCTTGACGTCCTTGCCGAGCTGCTTGAGCGCCGCATCGAAATCCGCGGTCTCGTAGAGCGAGGTCAATTCGGCCTCGTTCGCGAAGATCAGATCGACAGTGCCGGACCGCATCAGGTCGAGAAACTCGGCACGATAACGGCCGACGCAGAATGCATCCGATAGCGTCAGCGCGACCTGGCGCTTGGCGTCATGCGCGATCTTCGAGGCCTTCACGAACGCTTCCTTGGCGCTGGCGGGATCCCACAGATAGCCTTCGAGATAGACGATCGAAGACGCTGCAACCGCAGCGGCGTCGATATCATCTGGCGTCAGATCCTGCGCAGCACCGAGATAGGTGTTCATGGTGCGCTCACCATCGGGCGTCACCAGGATGTAGGAACAGCCGGTGGCCGGACCGCCGGTGGCCGCCTTGGTGTCGAATGCGACGCCGGCGGCACGGATGTCGTGGGTATAGAGCGCGCCGATCTGATCATCCTTGACCTTGCCGACATAGGCCGTGCGGGCGCCGAGACTGGCGAGGCCAACGATGGTATTGGCGGCCGAACCGCCGGACATTTCAGTGGCAGGGCCCATCGCCTTGTAGATCGCCGCGGCGCGGGCTTCGTCGATCAGCGCCATGCCGCCCTTGGTCATCTCATGCGCGGCGAGAAACTTGTCATCGGCCTGCACCAGCACGTCGAAGATCGCATTGCCGATTCCGAGCACGTCATATTTTGCTGAGGTCATTAAGAATATCCCGTTGCGGCAATTGCGATGACGATGAAAATCCGTTTCAACTCGTCTCGCTGTCGCCCAGATTAAGCCGTCGGTGAAGGCCGGTGTGATGGCTGCAGCGACTATCACGTTCTGCCCCGCGCCAGCAAGGACAGCCCCTTACGATGGTTCTATGATCCGTTCCATCCTGACCATTTCCACGGGCACTTTGGCGTCGCGGCTGCTGGGTTTTGCCCGCGACGCTATGGTGGCCGCGCTGCTCGGCGCGGGTCCGATCGCGGATGCTTTTCTGGTCGCGTTTCAGCTGGTCAATGTGATCCGGCGCCTGCTCACCGAAGGCGCACTGAATGCCGCCCTGGTCCCGGCCTGGCTGCGTATCCAGACAACGCAGGGCGCCATCGCAGCCGCGGCCTTTGCGGGACGCGTGCTCGGCACCATCAGCGCAGCCCTGATCGTCGCAACGATCCTGATCGGCTTTGCGATGCCGGCCGTGATCGCATTGCTGGCTCCCGGTTTCGTCGGTCAGCCGACGCTGCAGCTCGCCGTCAACAATGCGCGCTTGATGCTGCCCTATCTGGCCTTCGCTGGCCCCGTCACTGTCATGATGGGACTTCTAAATGCGCAACAGCGCTTCGCATTGACCGCGTTTTCACCGCTGCTGTTCAACATTGCTCTGATCGCCGTGATGGCACTACTGCTGGTGTGGCGGCAGGAGCCAGACACTGCCGCTATGGCCATATCGGCCGCCGTTGGCATCGCCGGGCTGCTGCAGTTGCTGATGCTGATCTTGCGGCAGTCCAGCGGCAATCTTGCGACGCCCTTGCGATTGTCGCTCGACGGTGAGATGCGCGGCTTTTTCCGAAAGGCGCTGCCTGGCATGCTCGCGAGTTCCGCGCCACAGCTTCTCGTCGTCACCGGCGCCATCATAGCATCGACAACGCCGGCCGCGGTGTCGTGGCTGTATTTCGCGAACCGCCTGATCGAGCTTCCGCTCGGCATCGTCGGCACGGCCATGGGCATGGTGCTGATACCCGCATTGACGCGTGCCGTGCGATCAGACGATCACGCGGCGATCGCGCAGGCGGAATCGCGCGGGCTTGAACTCGCAGTCGGCCTTGCACTACCTGCAACACTTGGACTGATGGTGCTGAGCCATCTCATCGTGCAGTTTCTGTTTCAACATGGCGCGTTCAGTTCGACCGATACGATCTCCACGGCGAGTGCATTGATATGGCTTGCGTTGGGCTTGCCCGCTCATGTGCTTGTGAAAGCCTTGTCGCCCGCCTTTTTCGCCCGCGAGGACACGATGACACCGCTGCTGGCGACGCTCATCGGTCTGGTCGTCGCGATCATCTCCGCGCTGGTTCTGAATACGTCATTCGGTGCGAGCGGCATCGCCGCCGCGATCGCTCTGGCGGCATGGAGCAGTGCAATCTTCCTGACGGCCCGAAGCGCAGCAGCGTTCGGCTTCTCACTCGACCATGATGCAAGACGCCGGCTGCCGATCATTGTCGTGTCGTCGCTGGCCATGGGCGGGCTGCTGTGGCTGGCCGCGCAGCTCGCCTTGCCCTGGATCGCGCAAGCGCATGGCCTCGCCCGGCTGGCGCTACTCGCCCTGCTGATCGCTTGCGGACTTGCCATCTACGGAGCGCTGCTCACCCTGACCGGCACCGTACGCTGGGCCGAGATCCGCAGCGCCCTCAAGCGATCGCCGGCGGCCGGCTAGGGCAGATTGGCAATGGACGCCGCCCGGCGCCTATGGCAAGTCACGCCCCTTGCCCGCATTCCACCACGGGCGCACAGGAACTTGGTTATGGCTTTTACCCAACGGGTCTTTTCGGGCGTCCAGCCGACGGGCAATCTGCACCTCGGCAACTATCTCGGCGCGATCGTGAATTTCGTCAAACTGCAGGAGACGCATAACTGCATCTACTGCGTGGTTGATATGCATGCCGTCACCGTACCGATCTCCGTCTGGGGCGGCCCGGATGAACTGCGTCGCAACACCCGCGAAGTGACTGCGGCCTTTATCGCCTCGGGCATCGATCCGAAGAAGCAAATCATCTTCAACCAGAGCCAGGTCTCCGGCCACGCCGAACTGGCCTGGATCTTCAACTGCGTCGCCCGCCTCGGCTGGTTGAATCGCATGACCCAGTTCAAGGAGAAGGCCGGCAAGGACCGCGAAAACGCGTCCGTGGGTCTCTACGACTATCCGGTGCTGATGGCCGCGGACATCCTGCTGTATCGCGCCACGCATGTGCCGGTCGGCGAGGACCAGAAGCAGCATCTCGAACTGTGCCGCGACATCTCGCAGAAGTTCAACAACGATTTCTCCGAGTCCATTGCCGCACAGGGCCACGAGGGCCCCTACTTCCCGATGCCGGAGCCTGTCATCACCGGCCCGGCGACGCGGGTGATGAGCCTGCGCGACGGTACCAAGAAGATGTCGAAGTCGGACGCGTCGGATAATTCGCGCATCAACCTCACCGACGATGCGGACACCATCGCGCAGAAGATCCGCAAGGCGAAGACCGATCCGGAACCGTTGCCATCGGAAGAGAAGGGCCTGGAGCCGCGTCCGGAAGCCGACAATCTCGTCGGCATCTACGCTGCACTGTCCAACCGGTCGAAGGCTGACATTCTCACAGAATTCGGCGGCGCGCAGTTTTCGGGCTTCAAATCGAGCCTCGTCGATCTCGCTGTCGAAAAACTGTCACCTATCGCCGGCGAGATGAAGCGGCTGACGACATCCGATCTGACCTATGTCGATCAGGTTCTGGCCGATGGCGGTGAACGCGCCGGCGTTATTGCCGCCGAAACCATCAAGTCCGTGAAGGACATCATCGGCTTCATCCACAAGCGGTAATTTCGCTTTCATATTCCTTGTCTCTGCCACAATCGACGCGACGCAAGTGCTCCTTGCGTCGCGGCTTGTCGAACGCGGTTGCGCCGTGGCAGCATGCCGCGATTGCCAAGCCGCTCACATTCTGGCGCCTCAGACGCGCCACAGCATCGGGACATGCATGAGCACCCAACGACGAAGCTACGAGAGCGGCCACAAGCCGAAATGCCTTGTTGTCGTCGATGACAGCGAGGAGTGGGACCGCGCTGTGTACTATGCGAGCCGCTGGGCCGTCCGTGTCGGTGGCGGCGTGGTGATGCTGCGCATCATCGACACCGAAGACCGTAACCAGCAATGGCTGGGCGTAGCCGACGTCATGAAAGCGGAAGCCGAAGAAGGCGCCAATGCCGCACTGGACCGCGCGGCGGGCCGTGCCAACGGCATCGCCGCGATCACGCCGGAGCGGGTGATCCGCGAAGGCGACCCCACCGAGCAGATTCTCGACGTGATCGACAAGGACGTCGACATCGCCATGCTGGTGCTGGCCGCATCCGCCGGTGCGGAGGGCCCCGGTCCGATCGTCACCATGATGGCCAAGCTGGTCGGCTCGTTCCCGGTGCCGGTGACGATCGTATCCGGCGCCATGACCGACCTGGATATCGACGCGTTGTCCTAGGGCCACAATGTCGAATCTGATGGTGAGGAGGCGCCGCTTGGCGCCGTCTCGAACCACGATTGCGGGGCACATCCTTCGAGACGCGACCAGGAGGCCGCTCCTCTCGCCTGAACGCAACTGCGTTCAGGCTGGATGAGGTCTGAGCCAGGAATGAGACTTCAGCCCTATTCCATCCCTTGACCGTGCGTTTTCCGTCGCCATCTGCTAGGGAACACCCACGCGCCGGCCTTGAACCGGCGACGCAGGAGAGACCGATGTTCATCCAGACCGAAGCTACCCCCAATCCCGCCACCCTGAAGTTCATTCCCGGCCGCGACGTGCTGGACAGCGGCACCATGGAATTTACCTCTCCGGAGGCCGCCACGCGCTCGCCGCTGGCCGAAAAGCTGTTCGCCGTGAAGGGCGTCACCAGCGTGTTCTACGGCTCCGATTTCGTCACCGTGACCAAGGACGACAGCGACTGGCAGCACCTCAAGCCGGCAATCCTCGGCGCCATCATGGAGCACTACATGTCCGGTGCGCCATTAATGGCCGACGGCAGCGTGAAGGGCGACGTGATCTCCGACGACAAAGCCGAATTCTTCAATGAGGCCGATGCCGAGACCGTCGATACCATCAAGGACCTAATCGAGACCCGCGTGCGCCCAGCCGTGGCCAATGACGGCGGCGACATCACCTTCCGCGGCTTCAAGGACGGCATCGTCTATCTCAACATGAAGGGTTCGTGCGCGGGCTGCCCGTCATCGACGGCAACCCTGCAGCACGGCATCCAGAACCTGCTGAAGCACTTCGTGCCGGAAGTGGTCGAAGTCCGTCCGATGTAAGGGTTGTCCCACAGGAACGAGCGCAATCAATCGTTAGAACTCGTCATGGCCGGGCTTGTCCCGGCCATCTACGTTTTTACTGCAGTCAAGACGTAGCTGCCCGCACACCTCGCGGAGCCGCGCCTCGCGCGTTGGTCGGTATGATGCGTTTTATAACTACGAATGAACTACACTCAGCGGTCGCGCCGCTGGTCTCCGCCTCGCAAGCCGTGGTAACGTCTCCTTTATGCTGATCCTTGCCATTGATACCGCCCTCGACGCCTGCGCCGCAGGCATCCTCGATACCCGCACCAGCAAGCTCATCGCGCATGAGTCCATTCCGATGAAGCGCGGTCATGCCGAGGCGCTGATGCCGTTGCTCGGGCGCGTCATGGCGGGCTCTGGCATCGCCTTCGCCGACCTCGACCGCATTGCCGTCACCACTGGCCCTGGCAGCTTCACCGGCCTGCGCGTCGGCCTGTCGGCGGCGCGCGGTATTGGCCTGGCTGCGAGCAAGCCGGTGGTCGGCATCACCACGCTGACGGCCTATGCAGCGCCTGTCGTCAGTGAGAACATGGACGCACCGGTCATTGCCGCCATCGACGCCCGGCATGACCATGTCTATTTCCAGGTCGTCAGTGGTAACGGCACCTCGCTGGTGCGGCCGGGCGTCATTCCCATCGAGGAGGCCCTTGAGGCCGCGCAGTTCGGCGCACCGCATCTGGTCGGCAATGCCGCAGAGATCCTGGCGGCGCGCTGGCCGTCCGATGCGCCGGCGCCGCTGCGCGTCGATATGCAACCTGCTCCCGAAATCTCATGGGTGGCATGGCTCGGTGCGGCTGTGAATCCGGAGACCGCACTGGCGCGTCCCTATTATCTGCGCGCGCCCGACGCCAAGCCGCAAAGCAGCCTGATGCAGCAGGCCGCACTAGCCGCATCATGATGCCGACCTGGTGGTCGCGCCTGTTCGGACGCGGTGATGCTGTGGTCGAGCCCGCGACGTTGCGCGACGCGCGACAACTCGCGCAGTTGCATGCCGCGTCCTTCCATCGCGGCTGGGGTGCCGGGGAGTTCGAACAGATGCTGCGCGAACAAAACACCCTCGTGCATCGGCTGAAACTGCGCGGCCACTTCATCGGTTTCGCCGTCTCGCGAATCGCAGCCGACGAGGCCGAGATTCTGTCCATCGCCGTATCGCCCGCTTATCGCGGCCGCGGCCTGTCACGCGATCTGTTCCTCACCCATCTCGGCCATCTGGCCGGTCGCGGCGTCCGTACGGTTTTCCTCGAAGTTGAGGAAAACAATCAACCGGCGCGGCGACTCTATGACAGAACCGGCTTCGCAGTCGCGGGGCGCCGGGAACGCTACTACAAGGAAGCGGATGGAGTGGAATTGAATGCGCTGGTGATGCGGCGCGACTTGTCCTGACGCCTGCGGAGTGGCAAAAGAAGCCACGATGGGACCCGGATCATGACTGCACTGAAATCATCTGCGATGAAGTCTGCTGGTATCGAGGCGCGCTGCGCCGCGACCGGCATGCGCATGACGGAACAGCGCCGCGTGATTGCGCGCGTTCTGGCGGAAGCCGACGATCATCCCGATGTCGAAGAACTGTATCGCCGCTGCGTTGCGGTGGATGACAAGATCTCGATCTCGACGGTATATCGCACAGTGAAACTGTTCGAAGACGCCGGCATCATCGAGCGTCACGATTTTCGCGAAGGTCGCGCGCGTTACGAGACGATGCGCGACAGCCATCACGACCATCTGATCAACTTGCGTGACGGCACCGTCATCGAATTCACGTCTGAAGAAATCGAGAAATTGCAGGCTGAAGTCGCAGCGAAGCTCGGTTACAAGCTGGTCGACCACCGGCTGGAGCTGTACTGCGTGCCGCTCGATGAGGACAACAAGTCCTGAACGCCTGCCGCCGCTCCCTCCCCGGCATTGCGGGGAGCGACGCGACAATCCAGTTCTTTGTTTCAGCAAGGAAAGTCCGGATTGCTTTGTCGCAAGTGCTCCTCGCAATGACGGAAGAGTTTTCGGTAAACTATGAGTTTCGATCTCGTCATCTTTGATTGTGACGGTGTGCTCGTCGACAGCGAGTCCCTCGCCTGCGTCGTCCACGCGGATGTGCTGACGCAATTCGGTTATCCCATCACCGCCGCTCAGGTGCATGAGCGTTTCCTCGGCCGGTCCGCACGCGAAGCCCGCCGGGAAGTCGAGACCGAGCTCGGCCGCGTTCTGCCCGATGACTATACCACGACGCTGAAAGCCACGATCGACGAAGTGTTTGGCGCGAAGCTGCAGCCGATTCCGCATATCGCCGAGACGCTCGCGATATTGTCACACCCGATTTGCGTGGCATCCTCGGGCACGCCGACGCGCATTCGCAGCAGCCTCACAACCACCGGGCTGCTCGACCGTTTCGATCCGCATCTGTTTTCAGCCCTGCAGGTCGAGCGCGGCAAGCCGCAGCCCGATCTCTTCCTGTTTGCTGCCGCGCAGATGAATGTCGTGCCGGAGCGCTGCGTGGTGATCGAGGACAGCATTCCCGGCGTTACGGCGGGCATCGCCGCCGGCATGACCGTGTTCGGCTATCACGGCGGCGGCCACTGCAGCCCGGCCACCGCAGCAGCCCTGACGGCCGCTGGCGCCCATCTCGTCTTCGACGATATGCGGCAGCTCCCGGGCCTGGTGACCTTGGGCGCACGGGCTGGCGAACCAGTCAGCCTGACCTAAGCCATTGCAAGCACTTATATTTTGCAGAAACGCTGGATTTTCCGGGCGTTAGTCTATAATTGAGCGCTGCGCAGCAAGCGCATTTTCCAGCCCATTCAGGTTCCCAAACCTTGTAGGTTCCATGACCGCGCCGCGTAAGCTGCATATCAAATCCTACGGCTGCCAGATGAACGTCTACGATGCCCAGCGCATGGTGGACACGCTGGCGCCGGAAGGCTTCGTCGAGACGGCCAGCGCCGACGACGCGGATCTGGTGATTCTCAACACTTGCCACATCCGCGAGAAGGCCTCCGAGAAGGTCTATTCGGAGCTCGGCAAGCTGCGCGTCGCCAAGGCCGATGCCGCGCAGGCCGGACGCACGATGAACGTGGTCGTCGCCGGCTGCGTTGCGCAGGCCGAGGGGAACGAGATCATTCGCCGCGCGCCGGTGGTTGATGTCGTGGTCGGGCCGCAGAGCTATCACAACCTGCCCGCGCTGCTGAAACAAGCGAAAGCCGGCGGCCGTGCGCTGGACACTGAATTTCCCGTCGAGGACAAGTTCAGCTTCCTGCCGCCGCCGAAGCCGGCAGCGATTCGCGCCCGTGGCATTTCCTCCTTCGTCACCGTGCAGGAAGGCTGCGACAAGTTCTGCACCTTCTGCGTGGTGCCCTACACCCGCGGCTCCGAGGTCTCGCGCCCGGTGGCGAAAATCATCGACGACGTGCAGCGGCTTGCCGACAACGGCGTGCGCGAGATCACGCTGATCGGCCAGAACGTCAACGGCTATCATGGCGAGGGTCCCGACGGCCGCCCGTGGGCGCTGGGCACGCTGCTCTATCGCCTCGCCGAGATTTCCGGCATCGACCGGCTGCGCTATTCGACCAGCCATCCCCGCGACGTCGAGGATACGCTGATAGCAGCGCATCGCGATTTGCCGGAGCTGATGCCCTTCGTGCATCTCCCCGTGCAGTCGGGCTCGGACCGCATTCTGGCGGCCATGAACCGGAAACATACAGCCGAAGATTATCGCCGCGTCATCGACCGTTTTCGCGACGCGCGGCAAGACATTGCTTTTACTTCCGATTTCATCGTGGGCTTCCCGGGCGAGACCGAGGAAGATTTTGCGGCCACGCTCGCGCTCGTCACACAAATCGGATACGCTGGCGCATATTCGTTCAAGTATTCGCCGCGTCCGGGAACGCCGGCCGCGGATTTGCAGGAGACGGTGTCACAGGCTGACATGGACGAGCGATTGGTGAGGCTTCAGAACCTGATCGACAGCCAGCAATCGGCCTTCAACGCGGCCACGATTGGACGCACTGTGGATGTGCTGTTCGAACGCAAGGCGCGCAATCCCGGCCAGATCGTCGGCCGCACCGCTTACCTGCAGCCGGCCCATGTGATGGCCTCTGACGACATCATCGGCCAGGTGCTTCCGGTCACGATTGAAAGCCTCGAGCGCTACAGCCTGCTCGGCTCGCTTGCGAGCGATCCGCTCGCATCACCTCCAGTTGCTCATTCTCCAGTACCACCAGTGTTGCAGCCAGTCCGTTCTCACACCGTCACAGGAGCTTGAATTCTTGGCCAAAAGCGCATCGGATTCGTCTACGCTCGCTGTTCGTAAACTCGATACTCCACCGCAGGCCGAGACGCAGGTCGTCATCGACTTTGATGACAACCGGGCGGCCTCCTCGCTGGTCGGCCCCTACGGGCAGAACCTCGCGATCATCGAACGCCGACTGAATGTCGTCGTCGACTCCCGTGGCAACCACATCACCCTCACCGGTACCCGCGACGCCTGCGATGCAGCCCGGCGTGTGCTCGAAACACTCTATGCGCAGGCCGTGCAGGGCCAGGATCTTGCCCCCGGCGATGTCGAGGGCACGATCCGCGCTACGCTGGCACAGGGCACGCTGTTCCCGTTCGACCCCAAGGGCTCGAAGACAGCCGCCTCGAATTTCGACACCATCAATCTGCGCAAGCGTCCGGTGCGTGCCCGCACCGCGACGCAGGACGCCTATATTCGCGCGCTGAGAAGCAACGAGTTGGTTTTCGGCATCGGGCCCGCCGGCACCGGCAAGACCTGGCTCGCGGTCGCGCAGGCCGCGATGCTGTTCGAACGCAAGGAAGTCGATCGCATCATCCTGTCGCGCCCCGCAGTGGAAGCCGGCGAACGTCTCGGCTTTCTACCCGGCGACATGCGCGAGAAGGTGGATCCCTATCTGCGCCCGATCTACGACGCGCTGTATGACCTGATGGACGGGCGCATTGTCGAGCGCGCGTTGCAGACCGGCGAAATCGAAATCGCACCGCTCGCCTTCATGCGCGGCCGCACGCTGACCAATGCCGCGATCATCCTCGACGAAGCGCAGAACACCACATCGATGCAGATGAAGATGTTTCTGACGCGCCTCGGCGAAAACAGCCGCATGATCATCACCGGCGATCCCTCGCAGGTCGATTTGCCCAACGGCCAGACCTCGGGTCTTGCCGAAGCCGCGCGTCTGCTCGACGGCGTGCAGGGCATCTCGCAGGTGAAATTCACCGGCGAAGACGTGGTCCGCCACGAACTCGTGGCTCGCATCGTTGCTGCTTACGAAGGAACGCCGCAGAAGGCGGCTGCCACCAAGACCTGATGACACACTCATACGCTGACGACGGAGCCGGGATCGGGTCCGTTCGCGAAAGAAGTTCGATACCGATGCCGACCTATTCATCTCCCGCGACAGAGGTTCTTGTTGTCGCCGATTGCTGGTCCGCGGAGGCCGATGCCGACGCCGTGATTCACCGCGCCATCGAAGCCGCCGCCGCCATGGTCGATACCGATACGGCCGACGCTGAACTCGCCATCATGCTCACCGACGACGCCGGCATTCGCACGCTGAACCAGAACTGGCGCGGCATCGACAAACCGACCAATGTCCTGTCATTCCCGGCGCTGCAACCACCGGAAGGCGCGGACGAGCCTGACGACATGCCGCGCATGCTCGGCGACATTGCGATCGCCTACGAGACCACGCGGCGCGAGGCTGACGAGGAAGACAAGACTTTCGCCAACCATCTCAGCCATCTCGCCATTCACGGTTTCCTGCATCTGGTCGGCTACGACCATGAGAAGGACGATGAAGCCGAAGAGATGGAAGCGCTGGAACGCGAGATCCTGGCGACGCTGGGAATCCCGGACCCCTATGCAGATCAGGATCGGGTGACCTGAGATGCCGGACGGCGACACTAGAAGCGATCATTCCAAGACCTCAAGCAACCTGCCTGCGGTGGTTCACGACGGCGAGGTCATGCGCCCGACGTCGGAGACCTGGCTGACCCGCGCGATCCGCTCGCTGTTCGGCTGGAAGCCAGGCTCCGTGCGCGCCGACCTGCAAGTCGTGCTCGACGCCTCCGCGCCGGACGAGACCGGCTTCTCCGCCATCGAGCGCACGATGTTGCGCAACATTCTCGGCCTCAACGAGCGCCGCATCGCCGATGTCATGATACATCGTGCCGATATCGTCGCGGTGAAGCAGGACATCTCGCTCGGCGAACTCATGGGCCTGTTCGAGAGCGCAGCCCATTCGCGCCTCGTCGTCTTCAACGAAACCCTCGACGATCCCGTCGGCATCGTCCACATCCGCGACCTGCTGGCCTACATGACCGCACGTGCACGCATCGAGGTGCCATCCAAGGCCAAGCGCAAGAAGGTGCTACCCGCAGGCCTCGACCTTCGCTCTGTCGATCTTGCGCAAACCGTCGTCGAGACCGGCATCATCCGCAAGCTGCTTTACGTGCCCCCATCGATGCGCGCTATCGATCTGCTCGCGCAGATGCAGGCGGCACGCATCCATCTCGCACTCGTCGTCGATGAATATGGCGGCACCGACGGCCTCGTTTCCATCGAGGACATTGTCGAGCAGATCGTCGGCGAGATCGATGACGAACATGACAGCGACGAACCACCGTCCATCGTCAGGCAGGGCGATAGCTTCATCGCCGATGCACGCGCCAGCCTTGATGACGTGCGCGCCATGATCGGCGAGGAATTCGAGACCGGCGAGGACGGCGAGGAAGTCGAGACACTCGGCGGCTATCTCGTCACCCATGTCGGCCGCCTGCCGGTCCGTGGCGAAGTGATCTCCGGCCCCGGCAATTTCGAGATCGAAGTGCTCGATGCCGATCCGCGCCGCGTCAAACGACTGCGCGTCGGCCCCCGCAAGGAGCGGCCTGCGCCGCGCGCCCGCGAACCGCGACGCCGCGACGCACCGCCGGAGCCCGGCGCGGCCCCGTCCAATGACAATCTGAATACGCCTCCGTCAGGCGACAGCGCGGGTACACGGTGACATCACGCAGCCTGCGCTCTGTCGCACTCAGCATCATTCTCGCATGGGGTTGGAAGCGCGCAGGTATCGCCCTGCTGGCGGGCGCTGTGTCGTCGCTGGCAATGGCGCCGTTCAACGCGTGGCCGGTACTGTTTCTCACCTTCCCCGTCGTGGTCTGGCTGATCGACGGCGCTGCGGCCGGCAAGATGCGGGGCATTCCCGCCGCCGCCATGGCGGGCTGGTGGTTCGGCTTCGGCTATTTCGTGCCGGGTCTGTACTGGATCGGCTACGCCTTCCTCGTCGACGCACAGACCTTTGCTTGGTTGCTGCCTGCCGCGATCGGCGGCCTCCCGGCCTATCTCGCGCTGTTTACCGCGATCGGTTTCGCGCTGGCCCGTCTGCTCTGGACCAAGGATGCCAGCCGCATCTTTGCGCTCGCCGCCAGCCTGACGATTGGCGAATGGCTGCGCGGCCATGTGCTGACGGGCTTTCCCTGGAATGCCTTCGGCTACGCACTCACCGAACCGCTCGCGCTGGCGCAGAGCGCATCGCTGATTGGCCTGTGGGGACTAACATTTGTCACCGTGGCGATCTTTGCATCGCCTGCGGTGCTGATCGACGCACGCGCGCGCACGCAGCGGCCGTGGCTGGCGCCAGCGCTTGCACTGGTGCTGCTCGTCGTGATGGGAGCCTATGGCATGGCCCGGCTGTCGCGCACGCCGACACAGCTCGTCGCCAATGTGAAGCTGCGCATCATGCAGCCGAACCTGTCGCAGGACACGCGCTTCAACTATTCCGCCAAGGCGGATGTCATGAGCAGATATCTTGCGCTGTCGGACCGCGCGACCGGTCCGCAGAATTCAGGCGTCGGCGCAGCCAATATCCTGATCTGGCCGGAATCGGCATTCCCGTTCTTCCTGTCCCGCGAACCCGATGCGATGGCGCAGATTGCCAACCTGCTGCCGAAGGGCACCGTGCTGGTCACCGGCGCCGTGCGCCCGCCCGATGCGCCGCTCGGCGTGCGCATCACGCAGGCCTATAATTCGATCTATGTGATCGACCACGACGGCAGCATTCTCTCGACCTACGACAAACTTCATCTGGTGCCGTTCGGCGAGTATCTGCCGTTCCAGAGCTTCATGGAGAAGATCGGCTTCCAGCAATTGACCAAAGTCCATGGTGGCTTCATTCCCGGCACCCGTCGCAAGCCGATGGACATTCCCGGCGCGCCACGCATGCTGCCGCTGATCTGCTACGAGGCGGTTTTCCCGGACGACATCACCACGCGTAACGATCGGCCGGGCTGGATCGTCAATCTCACGAATGATGGCTGGTTCGGGATTTCCACAGGCCCCTATCAGCACCTGCAGCAAAGCCGCGTCCGCGCCATCGAGGAAGGCCTGCCGCTGGTTCGCGCTGCGAATACCGGAATTTCCGTCGTGGTCGACCCTGTCGGCCGGCTGATCGCGCGGCTCGATCTCGGTGTCGAAGGCGTACTGGATTCGGGGTTGCCAGCGGCCATTTCGCCGACGGTCTACTCGAAAATCGGCGATGTTCCGGCCGCGATGTTTGTCGCGCTGGCGATCATTTTCGCCGTTCGGCGGCGTACGCCACTAGCTTGATGCTTGAAGCATTTGATATAGTTTGCGAGCTAGCTTTCGCCGCCTACCGAACAACCCTCCCGATGTGATTGCTTTTTAAGCTAGCTTTGTAACCTTTATTTCTCAAATACTGAGAATTTGAGCGTCGTGGCTTAAATTTTCCGCTTAGGAAAATTTGTGCGGTTGTTATAATCCCCAGGATACCTTTGGTTACAACCGAAGCCGCCCTAAATGACGGATTGCCACGCATGATCCGTCTCCCTTGATGTGATCCAGGAGTAATTGAGATGTCGACGAAAGCGCCCAATCCTGTTGACAAATATGTCGGCAGCCGTGTGCGCATGCGGCGCATTATGCTCGGCATGAGTCAGGAAAAACTGGGCGAAGCCCTCGGTCTGACGTTTCAACAAGTCCAGAAATACGAGAAGGGCACCAACCGCGTTGGCGCCAGCCGGTTGCAGCAGATTTCGGAAATCCTGCAGGTCCCCGTCTCGTTCCTGTTCGAAGGCGGCCCCGGCGCGATCCACAACGGCGAAGGCTTCGCCGAAGCGTCGTCGCCCGCCTACGTCTCCGACTTCCTCGCCACCTCCGAAGGCCTCGCTCTGACCCGCGCGTTCACGCGCATCACCGATGCCAAGCTCCGCCGCAGCATTGTCGACCTGGTCGAGCAGATCGCTTCGCGCGAAGCCCCCGATCAGCGCTAGAATCACGGTATTTCAACGGAAAATCGTCGTCGCGCCTGATGGCGCCAATGGCGTTTCGGCTGTATCACTCGCGCGCGATGACCACAGCCAATTCCAGCACCAATGATCACGACGCCCCCGCTGACGCGGGTGCGTCCACGCCTGCCGAGAGCGGCCACTACACCGGCTCGTTCTTCGGGCGCCGCAAGGGCCACAAGCTGCGCGACCATCAGGCCGACCTGATGGCGACGCTGTTGCCGGCACTCACGGTCGACATCGCCCATCCAGCGCCTGACGATATCCGCACATTGTTCAGTACTGATGTCGAGACCGTACGTCTGGAGATCGGCTTCGGCGGCGGCGAGCATCTGGTCGCTGAAGCGCTGGCGCATCCGCATATCGGCTTCATCGGCTGCGAGCCCTATATCAACGGCATGGCGAAGATTCTGACGCAGATCGAAGCGCAGAACATCGGCAATATTCGCCTCGTCGCCGGCGATGCTGCTGAACTTCTCACATGGGCGCCGGCGCAATCGCTGTCACGCATCGACCTGATCCATCCGGATCCGTGGCCGAAGAAGCGTCACTGGAAGCGCCGCTTCGTGCAGGATGCGACACTGGCTGCGATGGCGCGCGTGCTGAAACCGTCAGGCGAATTTCGTTTTGTGCATGACATTCCGGATTACGTCGCGTGGACGCTTTGGCATGTGTCACGGTCGCCGGATTTCATCTGGACCGCAGAGCGCGCCGACGACTGGCGTTTGCCATGGCCGAACTACACCATGACGCGCTATGGCCGCAAAGCCACGCGCGAGGGCCGCATCGCGGCGTATTTGATTTTTCGAAAAAGCTAGAAGCCGCAGGAAGGGCGCGCCGCACTTTGCCCATCCTACGAGGAGCGCTCCATCCGGCTACGGACGACGACTCACAGCATGTTCGGAAGCACACGATCCGGCGGCTTGTGATTGTCGAGGAAAGCGCGGATGTTGATGATGACCTTTTCGCCCATCTCGACACGGCCTTCGATGGTCGCCGAGCCCATATGCGGCAACAATACCACCTTGCCCGCGCGCGCGAGCCGCACCAGCTTCGGACTCACTGCGGGCTCATGTTCGAACACGTCGAGCGCGGCACCGGCGATGTCGCCCGACTCGATCAGCTTGATCATCGTCTCTTCGTCGATCACCTCGCCGCGCGCGGTATTGACGATATAGGCGTCCTTGCGGATCAGCTTGAGCCGGCGTGCTGACAACAGGTGGAACGTTGCCGGCGTATGCGGGCAGTTCACCGAGATGATGTCCATGCGCGCCAGCATCTGGTCGAGCGAATCCCAATAGGTTGCGCCGAGTTCTTCGGCGATCTTCGGCGCCACGGGTTTGCGGTTGTGATAGTGGATCTGCAGCCCGAAGGCGCGGGCGCGGCGCGCCACGGCCTGGCCGATCCGGCCCATGCCGATGATGCCGAGCCGCTTGCCGCCGAGCCGCTTGCCCAGCATCCAGGTCGGCGACCAGCCTTGCCAGTCCTTGCCCTCGGTGAGAATCGAGGCGCCCTCGATGAGCCGGCGCGGCACCGCGAGGATCATCGACATGGTCATGTCGGCGGTGTCCTCGGTGAGCACCTTCGGCGTGTTGGTGACGGTGATGCCGCGGGCGTGGGCGGCGACGACGTCGATATTGTCGACGCCATTGCCGAAATTGGCGATCAGCTTGAGCTTGCAGTCGGGATGCTCAAGCAGTTCCTTGGTGATTTCGTCGGTGACGGTGGGCACCAGCACATCGGCGGTACGGGTCGCTTCGGCCAGTTGCTCCGGCGTCAGCGGTATGTCGTCGAGATTGATGCGCGCGTCGAACAATTCGCGCATGCGGGTCTCGACGGAATCCGGCAGCTTGCGCGTGACGATGACGAGAGGCTTTTTCTTGACCGACATGTCCTGCTCACTCGCGCTTTGGCTAATCCGTTCAGTCCGCATTAACCCGGTTGTTCGAAACTGCCGCAGCCGCGAATTCACCGTTTCCTCGGGTTCCCCGACACCCTTTTAGGTGCCTTGGCCTTGGGTCCTCTCTAGCAGAAGACCAAGCCAAAACAAGAACCCAACGGGCGCGTGCGGCGCGGCGACAGTTGCGTTCCTTGGAATGGGTTGAGGTGGGGTTGATGGCGTTCCGGCGGTTTGCGTATGCGGTGTTGACGGCGGTCACCCTGATCGTTGCGGCCATTGATCCGGTTCTGGCCGCCAAGGACACGCCGCTGGGCGCCAGCGGGCTGCCGGTGCCGCGCTACGTCAGCCTCAAGTCGGATCACGTCAATGTCCGCGCCGGCCCCACCAAGGACAACGATGTCGCCTGGGTCTATACCCGCTCCGGCCTGCCGGTGGAGATCACCGCCGAATACGAGAACTGGCGCCGTGTGCGCGATTCCGAGGGCGCCGAGGGCTGGGTCTATCATTCGCTGCTGTCCGGCCGCCGTACCGCGGTCGTAACCATGAAATCCAAGGACGAGCTCGCCTCAATTTATGACAATCCTGATGCCACCAGCGCCGTCGCAGCGCGGCTGCAGGCCGGCGTGGTGGCGCAGGTGAAGCGCTGCAACAATGGCTGGTGCCGGGTGATTGGCAACGGCTTCGACGGCTGGATCGAACAGCAGCGGCTATGGGGCGTCTATGCCGACGAGAAGGTGAACTGAGCGCATCCCGCATCAAGAACCTGGCCTGCGCCGGCGCAGTGATGGCCGTTGCAGCGCTGTCATGGTCCGGCCCGGCTGACGCGCAATCCGCCGCTGAAATCTGCCTGACGGTGGATCAACGGCTGTCTGGTGATGCGACCCTTCCGCGCACCGCGGCTGCGCTGAAAGCCAATGGCCCGCTCAAGATCGTCGCCATAGGCTCGTCCTCGACGCTCGGCCTGTGGCAGTCCGATCCCGCCATGACCTATCCCGGCAGACTGCTGAGCGAGCTTAAGCGCCTGAAACCAGACCTGCGGCTGGATGTCGTCAATAGCGGGCGGAACGCCGACACGATTCCCGGCAATATCGCGCGATTTGACCGCGATGTGCTGGCGCATCGCCCGGATCTGGTGATCTGGCAGATCGGCACCAATGACGTGACCTGGCTGCAAAGCGCGGACGCCCTGACCGGCAGGATCGCCGAAGGTATCCGGCTGCTTAAGGCTGATGGCGCCGACGTGATCCTGATGGATCAGCAATACGCGCCGGTCATTCTCGCATCGCAATATTCCAAGATGCAGAGAAGCATAGCTGACGCCGCCCGGCAGGAACGCGTGCCGCTGTTCTCACGCTTCGAGCTGATGCGCCGTGCAATGGATGCAGGGCTCTCCATGGGCGCGCTGACCGCCTGGGACGGACTGCACAATTCCGCAGCCGGCTACGAATGCACCGGCCGCGCCCTCGCCCGCGCTATCGTGACAACGGCTGCAGCTGGCGCACAAACGCCGCCGAAAACGGTCCGGCGGCGCAAATAACTTCAAAATTTTGGATGAGGCCGTTAGCGCTTCTTGCGCAGACGAACGACCATATCGATGCGGCTGATCTCGAAGCCCTCGGGGACTTCCGGCATCTTGGTCAGCACGAGGTTCTGGTCCGGAATATCGACCAGCTCGTGGTTGTTCTCGAGATAGTAGTGGTGATGCGAGGTCACGTTGGTATCGAAATAGGTCTTGGTACCATCGACGCTGACCTGACGGAGCAGGCCGGAATCCGTGAGCTGATTGAGCGTATTGTAGACGGTTGCCAGCGACACCGGCACCTTGGCGAGGGTTGCTTCCTCGTAAAGCATTTCCGCGGTGAGATGACGCGCGCCCTTGCCGAACAGCAGCCAACCCAGCGCCATGCGCTGACGGGTGGGACGCAGGCCGACCGACTGCAGCATCTCGTTGACGTCATGCCACGGGCAACCAGTCAAAGCCGGCTGACGGCCATGATTGATTTCCGCAACCGCAGCTGCGTCATCCATAACTGAAATGCTGTCGCTCATATCCACGTCAGTAATCCTGCCGTTTACACTCAAAAAGAACACTGAATTAGCTTCTATTATAGAAAGTCGAGGCCTCAGATGCAAGGTTTTCGCAACTAGGAGCCATGCATCAGAAGGGATGCTTCCGCAGTGCATCGCAACATGGTCAATAACCCGCCAAAAGCGGGCGATCCTCCGCTTTGCCACCTCATAAGCCTATGATAGAGAGCGCCCAACCGGGCAAGTTCCCGCGACATTTGGAACAATTCTATATGTGGCGACTCCATTCCAAGGTTGCCACGACCGTCAATGGACCCAGAAAGCCGGCATGATCCAGGAACAACGCAACAGCTACGCATATGAAGACCTGCTGGCCTGCGGCCGCGGCGAGCTGTTCGGGCCCGGCAACGCCCAATTACCGCTGCCGCCGATGTTGATGTTCGATCGTATCACCGAGATCACGGCCGATGGCGGCGAATTCGGAAAAGGTCTTGTGCGCGCCGAACTCGACGTCACATCGGATCTCTGGTTCTTCGCCTGCCACTTCAAGAACGACCCGGTGATGCCAGGTTGCCTTGGTCTCGACGCCATGTGGCAAATGGTCGGATTCTTTCTGGGCTGGTCCGGCGGCATCGGCCCCGGCCGCGCGCTCGGCCTCGGCGACCTGAAGTTTTCCGGCCAGGTTCTCCCGAACATCAAGAAGGTCGTGTACACCATCGATATCAAGCGCGTGATGCGTTCAAAATTGTGGTTGGGGATTGCCGATGGCTCGCTTTCGGCCGATGGCGAGATTATCTATCGCGCCAAGGACCTGAAGGTCGGCCTGTTCAAGCAGGAAGCACCTGCCGCATTGCAGCCGGGAACGTAATCTACCGGGTGCTATTCAACGGCGGTCTCCGAGGGGGCGACCGTCAGTTCCACAACAACGTAGTTCAAAGGGCGAGGCGATCATGAGGCGGGTTGTCGTCACGGGGATGGGCATTGTCTCATCTATCGGAAACAACACTCAGGAAGTGCTTGCGAGCCTCCATGAGGCAAAGTCGGGCATCACGCGCGCCGACAAATACGCAGAGCTCGGTTTCCGTTCGCAGGTGCAAGGCGCACCGACCATCAATCCGGCCGATGTGATCGACCGCCGCGCGATGCGCTTTCTCGGCGAAGGCGCCGCATGGAATCACATCGCCATGGAGCAGGCGATCCAGGACTCCGGCCTCGAAGAGTCGGACATCTCGAACGAGCGCACCGGCATCATCATGGGCTCGGGCGGACCTTCCGCGCGCACCATCGTCGAAGCCGCCGACATCACCCGCACCAAGGGTCCGAAGCGCGTTGGTCCGTTCGCGGTGCCGAAGGCGATGTCCTCGACCGCATCCGCGACGCTCGCCACCTGGTTCAAGATCAAGGGCGTGAACTATTCGATCTCCTCGGCCTGCGCGACTTCGAACCATTGCATCGGCAATGGCTATGAGATGATCCAGTGGGGCAAGCAGGACGTCGTCTTCGCCGGCGGATGCGAAGAACTCGACTGGTCGCTCTCGGTGCTGTTCGACGCCATGGGCGCAATGTCGTCGAAGTACAACGCCACGCCGGCCACCGCGTCGCGTCCCTACGATGTCAGCCGCGACGGCTTCGTCATCGCCGGCGGTGCCGGCGTTGTCGTGCTGGAAGAGTATGAGCACGCGAAAGCGCGCGGCGCGAAGATCTACGGCGAAATCATCGGCTACGGCGCAACGTCCGATGGTTATGACATGGTGGCTCCGTCAGGCGAAGGCGCCGAGCGTTGCATGAAGATGGCGCTGGCAACCACCGGCGGCATCAAGATCGACTACATCAATCCGCACGCGACCTCGACGCCTGCCGGCGACCCGCCGGAAATGCAGGCGATCCGCAACGTGTTCGGCACCGGCGAGAAGTGCCCGCCGATCTCGGCGACCAAGGCGCTGACCGGCCATTCGCTCGGCGCCACCGGCGTGCAGGAAGCGATCTACTCGCTGCTGATGATGCAGAACGGCTTCATCTGCGAGAGCGCCAACATCACCGAACTCGATCCGGTGTTCGCCGACATGCCGATCGTGCGCAAGCGCATCGACAATGTGAAGGTCGGCACCGTGCTGTCGAACTCGTTCGGCTTCGGCGGGACGAACGCGACGCTGGTCTTCAAGCGGATGGACGCCTGAACTGCGATCTGTAAACGGAGCGGCCATGATTATCGAACCGCGCGTGCGAGGCTTCATCTGCACCACGGCACATCCGGCCGGCTGCGCCGCGAATGTCCGCGAGCAGATCGCCTATGTGACGCAACAGGGCACGATCGCAAATTGCCCCAAACGCGTCGCCGTGCTGGGCTGCTCGACCGGCTACGGTCTGGCGAGCCGCATCGTCGCGACCTTCGCTGGCGGCGCCGAGACCATCGGCGTGTCGTTTGAGCGCCCTCCGACGGAAAAGCGAACCAGCACCGCTGGTTGGTATAACAATCGCGCGTTCGAGATCGAAGCGAGGAAGATCGGGCGCTCACCTGTCACACTGGAGGGCGACGCATTCTCGGACGCGATGAAGACTGACTTCATCAACAGCGTGCGCGAGACGTTCGGGCAGATCGATTTGCTGGTCTACAGCATGGCCGCTCCGACACGGACAGATCCCGACACGGGAGAAATCTATCGCTCGGCGATCAAGCCGCTCGGCGCGCCGGTCGATATCAAGACACTCAATACGGAAACCGGCGAGGTCTACGAGACGACCATCACACCGGCCAGCGAAGAAGAAGCAGCCGCGACCGTCGCGGTGATGGGCGGCGACGACTGGATGCGCTGGATCGATCAACTCTCCGATGCCGGCGTTCTGGCACCCGGCTTCCAGACGCTGAACTACACCTATATCGGCAGCGAACTGACATGGCCGATCTACTGGAACGGGACGCTGGGGCGGGCGAAGGTCGATCTCGACCGAAAAGCCGAAGAGCTTCGGGCTCGGCTCGGCAAGGATGCCGCGCGCGTCGTGGCCCTGAAGGCCGTCGTGACCCAGGCCAGCTCGGCCATCCCGGTGGTGCCGCTCTACGGAACGGTGCTCTTCAAGGTGATGGAGCAACTTGGACACCACGAAGGTTGCATCGAACAGATCGACCGCTTGTTCCGCACGCGTCTCGGCCCGAACGTCGATCTCGACGAGGCGCAGCGCATCCGTCTCGACGATTGGGAGCTGTCGCCTGAGGTGCAGGCGGAAGTTCTGCGGCGATGGCCGCTGCTGACAACTGAAACGCTGGGCGAACTGGCCGACCTGCCGGGCTTCAGGAGCCAGTTTCTGCGCCTGTTCGGATTCGGCATCGACGGCATCGACTACGCACAGGATGTCGATCCTCGCGTCGTCCTGGCTTAAAACACGACGACAGCAAATCGGTGCCGCACCCCAACTCCGCCGTCATCCTGAGGTGCGAACCACTTGGTGACCTCGAAGGATGACGGGAGTGCGTGGCGGCATATCGCTTAAATTTTCTCGCCCGACGCATATTCCTGCGCGCGTTGGAATGCCGGGCGCGCACTGCAGCGATCGAGGTAACGATCGAAAGCCGGGCGCGACGGCACCATCTTGAAGGTGCGTACCGCAAAATTCAGTCCGGAGCCGATGGCGATATCGGCTGCGGAAAACTTCTCGCCGAGAATCCAGGGGCCGGTTTCCAGCGCCGCTTCGAGCACATCGAAAACGCGTTGTGCGTCGCCCCAGCCGGCGGCCACCGAACTCAATTCCATCTTGGTTGCGATCTGCGCGATTGCCGGTTCGATACAGCTCGGCGCGAAGAACAGCCAATAGAGATATTTTGCACGATGCGGGTCACCGACCGGCGGCGCCAGCCTGGCTTCCGGGTAGCGCTCGGCCACGTAAGTGCAGATCGCGGCAGCTTCCGCCATGGTCGCTTCGCCGTCTTGCAGCGCCGGTACTTTCCCCATCGGATTGACCGTCAGGAATTCGAGCGTGCGCTGCGCACCGGTAGTGATGTCGGTCAGCACACGCTCGTAGCTGACGCCTGTCTCTTCCATCAGCCACAATGCGGTAAATGAGCGCGAACGTGGCGACCAGTAGAGCTTCATCATCGCAAATTCTCCCTAGGCAGAATTATTTCCCTTTTGTGCGCAGATTCGGACGAGGGTGCAAGGGCTGCGCTGACGGTCGTGTCGCGCATTCGACCACGTTCCCTGAAAAGAAAAAGCCCCCGCGACGATGTCGCGAGGGCTTCGACTTTACGGTCAGGTATCTATCACACCAGATCGAAGCGATCGGCGTTCATGACCTTGGTCCAGGCCGCCACGAAATCCTTGGCGAATTTCTGCTTGGCGTCGGCGCTTGCATAGACTTCCGCAAGGGCACGAAGCTGCGAGTGCGAACCAAAGACCAGATCGACGCGCGTGCCGGTCCACTTGATTTCGCCGCTCTTGCGATCGCGTCCCTCATACACATCGTTGGAGCCGTCGACCGCCTTCCACTCCGTGCCCATGTCGAGCAGGTTGACGAAGAAGTCATTGGTCAGCGTCTCCGGCGTCTTGGTGAAGACACCACGCATGGACTGCCCGGAATTCGCACCGAGTACGCGCAGGCCGCCGACGAGAACCGTCATTTCCGGAGCGGTCAGCGTCAGCAATTGCGCGCGATCCACCAGGGATACTTCGGCCGGCACCGCCGACGTGCCCTTGAGGTAGTTACGGAACCCGTCCGCGACCGGCTCCATGACTTCGAACGATTCGACGTCGGTTTGTGCCTGCGAGGCGTCGCCGCGTCCCGGAGAGAACGGGACGGTCACATCAAGGCCAGCATCCTTCGCGGCTTTCTCGACCGCCGCGCTGCCGCCGAGGACGATCAGGTCGGCAAGCGAAACCTGCTTGTCACCGGATTGCGCTGCGTTGAACTCCTTCCGGATTCCATCGAGCACCTGCAACACCTTGGCCAGTTGAGCCGGCTGGTTGACCTCCCAGTCCTTCTGGGGGGCCAGACGGATGCGCGCGCCATTGGCACCGCCACGCTTGTCGCCGCCACGGAAGGTGGAGGCTGAAGCCCAGGCCGTGCTGACCAATTCCGACACGGTCAGACCGGAGGCCAGGAGCTTGGCCTTGAGCGCAGAGACGTCGGCATCATCGACCAACGGATAATCGACCGCGGGGATCGGATCCTGCCAGATCAACTCTTCCTTGGGCACTTCCGGACCGAGATAACGCGCGCGCGGACCCATGTCGCGATGGGTCAGCTTGAACCAGGCGCGGGCAAAAGCTTCAGCGAAGGCCTGCGGATTCTCCAGGAAGCGGCGTGAGATTTTCTCATAGGCCGGGTCCAGACGCAGGGACAGATCCGTCGTCAGCATCGTCGGCTTGCGCTTCTTCGACGGATCATGCGCGTCGGGGATCACTTCCTCGGCGTCCTTGGCTTCCCACTGGATCGCACCGCCGGGGCTGCGGGTCTGCACCCATTCGTACTTGAACAGGTTCTCGAAGAAGAAATTGCTCCACTGCGCCGGCGTCTGCGTCCAGGTGACTTCGATGCCGCTGCCGATGGCGTCTGCACCGGATCCAGTGCCGTAGTTGCTTGCCCAGCCCAGGCCCTGTGCTTCCAGGCCGGCAGCTTCAGGCTCCGGACCCTTGTGAGACTCAGGCGCAGCGCCATGGGTCTTGCCGAAGGTATGACCGCCGGCGATCAGCGCCACGGTTTCCTCGTCGTTCATCGCCATGCGCTTGAAGGTCTCGCGGATGAAGGCGGCGGCAGACACCGGGTCGCCATTGGCACCGGGGCCTTCCGGATTGACGTAGATCAGACCCATTTCCGTGGCGCTGAGTGGAGCTTCGAACTTGTCGAGCGGTCGGTGAGTGAGCCACTTGGATTCGGGACCCCAGTTCACGTCCTGATCAGGCTCCCAGACGTCGGCACGACCACCCGCGAAGCCGAAGGTGCGGAAACCCATGGTCTCCAGCGCGACATTGCCGGTCAGGATCAGCAGGTCGGCCCAGGAGATCTTGTTGCCGTATTTCTGTTTGATCGGCCACAGGAGGCGGCGCGACTTGTCGATGTTGACGTTGTCCGGCCAGGAATTGAGCGGAGCGAAACGCTGCTGACCGCGACCGCCGCCGCCGCGGCCGTCGCTCAGGCGGTAGGTGCCGGCGGCGTGCCACGACATGCGGATGAATTGCGGACCGTAATTGCCGAAATCGGCGGGCCACCAGTCCTGCGAATCGGTCATCAGCTTACGCAGGTCGTTCTTGAGTGCCTCGTAGTCGAGCTTCTTGAATTCCTCGGGGTAGTCAAACGCATCGCCCATCGGATCGGACAGCGACGAGTGTTGGTGGAGAATCGACAGGTCCAGCTTGTTCGGCCACCAGTCACGGTTAGTCCTGACAGCGGGGGCGTGCGCAACCGGGCACTTGCCGGCGCCATTCTCATTCGTCGTGTCCATCAGTCTCTCCTTCTGGCCGTTTGGAACATGAGCCATCCCGGGCACCGGCACGCCGGATTGCCACCAAAGGACCGCTCAAACTTTCCAAAAGCTGTTTAATTTCAATTATCTGCCGAATTCCTTGGCAAGCCTGGCGCTTATCCTAGTCGGACTTCGTGACGGGAGATTGGAAGAATTCTCAGATCAGGTCCAGTCGAATTGTCTTCGCTCCTCGATCAGTTTATCTGATGATTCATGATTACGCTCCGCCAGCTCCGTTATCTCGCCGCTCTCGCCAAACATGGCCATTTCGGCCGCGCGGCCGAGGCCTGCAACGTCACCCAGCCTGCGCTGTCGATGCAGATACGCGATCTCGAACGGACACTGGGCGTGCAGGTGGTGGAGCGCCGGCCTGGCGAGGTGATGCTGACCGATGTGGGGCGCGAAGTAGCGCGACGCGGTGAAGACGTGCTCGCGGCTTCGCGCGATCTGGTCGACTTTGCACGGCACCGCGGCGGGCTGCTGACCGGACGGTTGACGCTCGGCGTGATCCCGTCGCTTGCGCCGTATCTGCTGCCGCGGATTCTGCCGGTGCTGCAGAAACAGTTTCCGGAATTGCGGCTGGAGCTGCGTGAGACGCAAACCAAGCAACTGGTCGACGATATCAAGTCAGGCGCACTCGATGCCGCGATGCTGGCGCTGCCGCTTGGCGAGTCCGAGATCGACACGGCCAAGCTATTCGACGATCTGTTCCTACTGGCGGTGCCGGCAGACGACCCCCGCCCTGCCGACAAACGCATCAAGGCGATGGAGATCGACCAGAGCCGGCTGATCCTGCTGGAAGACGGCCACTGCCTGCGCGACCAGGCGTTGGCCTTCTGCGCCACCGCAGCGCGCGGCCATCAGTCCGGCGGCAACGGCATGGCCTTCGCCGCGTCCAGCCTCTCCACCGTCATGCAGATGGTTGCCAGCGGCTATGGCGTCACGCTGATCCCGCAAATCGCCGCCGACGTCGAGCAGCGCGACCAGCGCGTTAAATTCCTGCGGCTGGAGAATCCGCAGCCCGGCCGCACCATCGGCCTGGCGTTTCGTCGAACGTCGCCGCGCAAGGCGGACTTCGCCGCATTGGGCGATGTGGTGAAGGACAGCGTTATCGGCTGACCGAGATCGGCCGCAAAAGAAAACGCACCGGCGCGGCTGCGCCGATGCGTTTTCGGATGAGTGAGGCGCTCGCGCTCAGCTCTTCTGCTTGGCGATCACCTTGTCCTTGATGCCGTCATAGGTCTTTTCGGGCACGATCTTCTTCTGCACGAGTTCATCCTTACCCTTATACGGGCGGCCTTTGATGATCGCCGCCGAATAGGCCTTGCCGATACCCGGCAGTGCCTCGAGCGCCTCGACACTGGCGGAGTTGAGATCGAGCAGTTCAACCTTCGCGCCCGCCGTCGGAGACGTCTTGGTCGCCGCGGGTGCCATCTTGGAATCAGCAGGCGCCATCTTGCCGGCGGGAGCAGCGGGCTGCGGCGACTGCGCCATCGACGGCGCGGATGCGAGCAGACCCAGAGTGAGAGCGGCAGCGGTCAAAGTAGCAAATCTGAAATGGCGCATCGGTTTGTCCCTCCAAGGACGGTTAAGTAACGCAACCAAGCTAGCTGCGGATTCATGGCGACGCCATGGCGCGAAAATGAACCGCAGATAAAAGCTGAAACTTATTTTGGTAGTGTTTTGGTAGTTGAGATGGCTTCTTCAGATGAAGACTGTACTTACGACCCCGCCTGCAGCGCCTTGTCGATCTCGACTTTCAGCACGCGCTCGTAATTCTCCTGCGTGATGCCGCCGACCATCTTGTAGGCGACGCGGCCATCACGGCCGACGATGAAGGTCTCGGGCACGCCATAGACACCCCATTCGATCGCGGCGCGGCCATTGCCGTCGACGCCGACGATGCCGAACGGATTGCCATAACGGCCGAGGAAGCGCCGGGCATTATCCGGCGAATCCTTGTAGTTGATGCCAACTAGCTGCAGCCGCTTGTCCTTGCCGAGCTCCGTCAGCAGCGGCGCCTCGTCATGGCATGGCACGCACCACGATGCCCAGACATTGACGAGACTGACCTTGCCCTTGAATGCTGCGGGATCGAGACCCGGCACAGGCGCACCGCGCTCCGCGAGGCCTTCCAGCGCCGGCAATGTCGTCTGCGGCGCGGCGCGGCCGATCAATGCCGAGGGAAGTTTCGCCGGATCGGCTCCGAGCCGAAACCAGAACAGCGCCGCCAAAGCAGCAAAGATCAGCAGAGGCAGTGCCAGCACCCAGCGGCGCTTCGGAGCGGCTTGCGACGTCATGTGAGATCCGCCGCGCCGCGGCCCGAACGCCGCGCCACCCCCGAAGACTCTAGCTCATGCAGCCGCGCGCGGACGCGGCGATGATCGATGTCGATCCAGACGATCAGGATCAGCACTACAGCCGCGACCAGCACGTAAGACGTAACGATGAAGGATGCGTACGGACCGAGCGCCATCACGGGAGTGCCACCGGCTTCGAGGCCTGCAGCATCTGCAGCGCACGCAATCGACGCCGCAGAATCTCGTTACGCATCGCGGCGAGATGCAACGTGATGAACAGCAGCGAGAACGCCACCGCCATCACCAGCAGCGGGATCAGAAACGACTTGTCGAGCGACGAGCCGCCCATCTTCATCACCGACGCCGGCTGATGCAGCGTATTCCACCAGTCCACGGAGAACTTGATGATCGGAATATTGATCGCACCGACCAGCGTCAGCACCGCTGCAGCGCGCGCCGCACGCGATGGATCTTCCACTGCGCGCCACAGCGCGATCAGGCCGAGATACATCAGAAACAGGATGAGCACCGAGGTCAGTCGGGCGTCCCATTCCCAATAGGTGCCCCACATCGGCCGGCCCCATAGCGATCCGGTAACCAGCGCGAGAAAGGTGAAGGCGGCACCGATCGGCGCCGCCGCCTTTGCTGCGACATCGGCGAGCGGATGCCGCCACACCAGCGTGCCCAGCGAGGCCACGCTCATGACGCCCCAGACGAACATCGAGAGCCAGGCATTCGGCACATGGATGAACATGATCTTGACGGTGGCGCCCTGCTGATAGTCGTCCGGCGCCATCGCCGACTGATACAGGCCGATCGCAAGCAGAATGCCCGTCGCCATCGCCAGCCACGGCAGGATGCGGGTGGCGAGCGACAGGAACCGGGTGGGATTGGCGAGTTCGGTCAACGTCATGGCATTTCCAATAGTCGCGGCTCTGTCCGCGATCAATGCAACTTATTCTCGTTCAACACAGCTCGCGACGAGTTGACCCAGGTCAATCCAGTGTCTCAGCCTGTCGTGATTATTCCAACCGTCTCAATCCAGTCCATGTCGCAGGCTCGCCGCCGCCGCAAAAGGCCCGATCACAAGGCTCGCCAGCGACAACGCGCAAAGGATCGAGAACGGCGTCGAGAATGACATGCCGCCCTCGGGCGCGGCGATGGCCGCATTTGAGGCGGCGACGCCGAAGATCAGCACGGGGATCGAGAGCGGCAGCACCAGAACGGCCAGCAGCAGGCCTCCGCGCTGCAACGTCACCGCCAGGGCAGCACCGATCATGCCCGTGAAGGTCAGTGCCGGCGTGCCCGCCAGCAGCGTCACCGCCACCGCCAGCGTCGCCGGACCATCGAGATTGAGCAGTAGTCCCAGCACTGGCGTGGCGACGATCAGCGGCACGCCGGCGGCCAGCCAGTGTGCGAGGGCCTTGGCGGCGCAGGCCAGTTCCAGCGGCGTCCGGCTCATCAGGATGAGATCCAGCGAGCCATCGTCATGATCGGCGGTGAACAGCCGATCGAGGGTGAGCAGGCTGGCCAGCAGCGCCCCGAGCCACAAGATTGCCGGCCCCAACCGCGCCAGCAGCGCCAGATCGGGGCCCAGCGCGAACGGCATCAGCACCACGACCGTGAGGAAAAACAATACGCCGATCAGCGCCCCGCCGCCGACGCGGACGGCAATGCGAATGTCGCGACGAATCAACGCGCCGAGAGCGCTCACGCCTCGCCCCCGATGCGCAGTTCTCGCGCGGGGATGCCGAGCGGGCCGTGGGTCGCGGCGATGATCAAACCACCAGTGGCCAAATGATCGGTCATCAGCCCTGCAAACACACGCTGGCTGGCGAGATCAAGCGCTGCAGTCGGTTCGTCGAGCAGCCAGATCGGCCGGCGGACGGTCAGCAATCGCGCAATCGACAGCCGGCGGCGCTGGCCGGCCGACAGGAAGCCCGCAGGCAGCCCTGCGGCATGAGAGAGACCCACCGCTGCAATACACGCGGCCGGATCGGCCGGCGTGCCACCGAGAAATTCCGCCCAGAAGGTCAGGTTCTCCGTCACCGTTAAAGCCGGCTTCATGGCGTCGCGGTGACCGAGATAATGGGCCTGTTCGGCGAGGGTCATTTCGCTGTCGCCGCCCTCAAGGGTGATGATGCCCGCAGCCGGCACCAGCAGATCGGCTATCAACCGCAGCAATGAGGTTTTGCCTGCCCCGTTGGGGCCAACGACCGCCACGGCCTCGCCTGCCGCGGCATCGAAGTCCAGTCCGGCGAAGACTTCGCGGCCACCCCGCAGGCATCTCAAATTGCGCCCCGAGAGCCGCATCTTAACCCTTCCATGACCATCTGATTTGGTTCAGAAGTCGCCGCCGCGTTGTTGCACTATTTCGCAGGGCTGCAAACGATTGTCGGTGTGGCGGCGTCTCTAGAAAGATTCTATAAGCCGGAACTTGATGCAGCACACAATCGGCGCCTCAAGCAAACCGGCCTCCTCGACGACGGTGTTTTGATACCTCTTGCCGGGTATCAGTTAACTGAATTGGGACCCCTTCACATGACCTCGCTCGACAGTTTCAAATGCCAGAAGACCCTCAAGGTTGGCGCCAAGACCTATGTTTACTACAGCCTGCCGCTAGCCGAAAAAAACGGTCTGAAGGGCATTTCGAAGCTGCCTTACTCCATGAAGGTGCTGCTCGAAAACCTGCTGCGCAATGAAGACGGTCGTAGCGTCAAGAAAGACGACATCCTCGCCTTCTCGAAGTGGCTGAAGAAGCGCAAGCTTGAGCATGAAATCTCGTTCCGCCCGGCCCGCGTGCTGATGCAGGACTTCACCGGCGTCCCAGCGGTGGTCGATCTTGCGGCGATGCGCAACGCGATGCAGGCGCTGAAAGGCGACCCCAAGAAGATCAACCCGCTGGTCCCGGTCGATCTGGTCATCGATCACTCGGTGATCGTGAACTTCTTCGGTGACAACAAGGCGTTCGGCAAGAACGTCGCCGAAGAGTACAAGCAGAACAAGGAACGCTATGAATTCCTGAAGTGGGGCCAGAGCGCCTTCTCGAACTTCTCCGTCGTGCCGCCCGGCACTGGTATCTGCCACCAGGTCAATCTCGAATATCTCGCCCAGACCGTCTGGACCAAGAAGCAGAAGATGACGGTCGGCAGGAAGACCGGCACCTTCGAAGTCGCATACCCTGACACGCTGGTCGGTACCGATTCGCACACTACGATGGTCAACGGTCTCGCCGTACTCGGCTGGGGCGTCGGCGGTATCGAGGCGGAAGCCGCGATGCTCGGCCAGCCGCAGTCGATGCTGCTGCCCGACGTGGTCGGCTTCAAGCTGAAGGGCGCACTGAAGGAAGGCGTCACCGCCACTGACCTCGTGCTCACCGTCACCCAGATGCTGCGCAAGCAGGGCGTGGTCGGCAAGTTCGTCGAATTCTACGGCCCCGGCCTCGATTATCTGTCGGTTGCCGACAAGGCGACCATCGCCAACATGGCTCCGGAATACGGCGCGACCTGCGGCTTCTTCCCGGTCGATTCCGAAACCATCGACTTCCTCAAGACCACCGGCCGCAAGACCCCGCGCGTTGCGCTCGTGTCCGCCTATGCCAAGGCGCAGGGCCTCTATCGCACAGCCAAGTCGCCCGATCCGGTGTTCACCGAGACCCTGACCCTCGACCTCGGCGACGTCGTGCCGTCGATGGCCGGTCCGAAGCGTCCGGAAGGCCGCGTCGCACTGCCCGCGATCGCCGATGGCTTCGCTGCTGCCATGACCAGCGAATACAAGAAGACCGGGGACACCTCGGGTCGCTTCGCGGTTGAAGGCAAGAACTTCGATCTTGGCCATGGCGACGTGGTCATCGCCGCCATCACCTCCTGCACCAACACTTCGAATCCCTCGGTGCTGATCGCCGCCGGCCTGCTGGCGCGCAACGCGGTCGCCAAGGGCCTCAAGGCCAAGCCGTGGGTGAAGACCTCGCTGGCCCCCGGCTCCCAGGTCGTCGCCGAGTATCTCGCAAATTCGGGCCTGCAGCTCGACCTCGACAAGGTCGGCTTCAACCTGGTCGGATTCGGCTGCACCACCTGCATCGGCAATTCCGGCCCACTGCCGCCCGAGATCTCGAAGGCGATCAACGACAACGGCATCATCGGCGCCGCCGTGCTGTCGGGTAACCGCAACTTCGAAGGCCGCGTTTCGCCGGACGTCCAGGCGAACTATCTCGCCTCACCGCCGCTGGTCGTTGCCCATGCGCTCGCGGGCACCGTGACCAGGAACCTCGCGGTCGAGCCTATCGGCGAAGGCAAGGACGGAAAGCCGGTCTATCTGAAGGACATCTGGCCCACCACGAAGGAAGTGAACGCCTTCATCAAGAAATACGTCACCTCGACGATCTTCAAGAAGAAGTACGCCGACGTGTTCAAGGGCGACACCAACTGGCGCAAGATCAAGACGGTCGAGAGCGAGACCTA
>NZ_JBGMOE010000027.1:0-2343 GCF_041424195.1 Tardiphaga sp.
TGGCGGCGCGCCAATAGCCATGCATCCGCCGCAGCAGATCGGGCGAAAGCGGGCCGGGGACACCGGAAATGGGCGCGCCGGAGCCAAGCGGGGCGGGGAGCGGATCGGTCATGGGCATTCCTGTGCTGCGCGCGGTGTGGCGACGGTTATGCCTGCGGGGGACGCGCGGCGGCAGCTTCGGGAAGTACGGGGGTGGTGTAGGACAGGGTGGCTTGGCGCTGTCTGGAAGTCGCTTATCCGTCAGAGCAATGGCATACTGCGTTGTAATCACGTTATTGACGAATTATCGTTACAAACCTATTTTTAGGGCGAAATAGGTGATGTCATGATCCATTTGATCGAGATTGAGAATTTCCTTTCGATCCGCGATCGACAGGTTGTCGACCTGCGCGTCTCGGGGAAGGTGTCGGATCGGTTCGATCGCTTCGCGCCGATTTTCCCCGGCGCGTCTGTACGAGCGCCAAAGGTCATCGCGCTGTTCGGCGCAAACGCTTCGGGCAAGACCAACGTGCTCAAGGCGCTGAATTTCATTATCCAATTCGTTCGCAATCCGGCGGCGCGTGCTATTTCTGGCGCGTTGGTCGAGCGGTTCAATGACGAGGAGTCCAAAGATCGCCCGGTCCGAATTGCGCTGGAGCTAGCGGGCTTGATGGATGCCACGCCTGCTGTCATCGAACGCGCCGGCCGCGACGAAGCGGTAGTTTACGGCACCTACCGGTATGAGCTCGAGTTGGCGGTACAAGGTGGCCAAGTTCAGCATGTTGCGCACGAAAGTCTTCGCCAACGGCCGAATGATCGCGGCAAATGGCAACGGGTGTTCGAGCGGAGTGGCCCTCAGCAAGCGTTGGGATCGAAGGCCTTTCCCATTCAGGGATTCCGCCACCTGCTTACTACTCTCGATCCGGTCGGCTCGATCATCGCCAGCTTTGCGCAATTTCAACACCCCGGCGCGCTGTTTTTGAAAAGTCTCGCCGACAGCGCCTATTCGTTCCTCGACTACCAACCGGCGTCGGGTGACGACAGGCTTATCGAATTCATCGGCAATCGCCCGGATCTCCTTTCAACGCTTAACGAGGATCTTAACCGGATCGATCTTGGCATCGAAGAGATGCGTGTGGACCAGACCCCACAGGGGTGGCTGGCCAAGTTCAGGCATCGCAAGCTCGATGCCGACATGCCGTGGGGGCTACAAAGCCACGGGACGCGGGCGTTCATTCGCCTCTATCCCTTAATTGCCGAGACGCTTGCCAGCGGTGGCACCGCCATCGTCGACGAACTCGATCTCGCCATTCACCCGCTGGTTCTTCCTGAGCTGATCCGCTGGTTCCATGACCCCGGCCGAAACCCTCATGGGGCGCAGCTCTGGTTCACCGGCCAGTCGACCAGCCTCCTTGACGATCTGGCACCCGAAGAAATTCTGTTTTGCGAAAAGGATCGTCAGGGTCGCACCGGCCTCTATCTCGCGCGCGATATCGCGCGCCGGGACGATAACCTCCGGCGAAAATATCTGTCGGGTGTCTACGGCGCGGTGCCGCAGATCGGATGAGGCGGCCACGACCCTCGCGCCCGCAGCGTGCGCCCGTCTTTATCGGTGGGGAAGGGCGAAGCGAGGTCGCCTATGCGGGATGGCTGCGTAATCTGGTGCGTGATCGCGACATGCCGTTTCACCTTGAGTTGTGCGATCTCGGGCAGGGTGCCGGGGACCCATACACGCGAATCGAAATGGCGATTGAGCGTGTGGATCGGATCGAGCGAAACCGCGAGCCGTTTATCGGACGATATGTCTTCCTCGACACCGATCAGATCGAAGGCGATCAGGCCCGCGCTGACTTGGCGCGTCGGCACGCGCGCGACAATAATTTTACAGTGATCTGGCAACAGCCGACGCACGAAGCGTTTCTGCTGCGGCACCTGCCCGGCCGTCACATGAACCAGCCCCCGGACAAACGGAATGCCGATGCCGCGCTGGCAAGGGATTGGGTCGATTATCGAAAGCCCTGTACCCCGCAGCAACTCGAGCAGCGTCTGACGCTTGATGGCGCAATCCGGGTGGCTGAGCGTCTGCCCGAATTGGCCGAGCTGCTGCGCCTGATCGGCCTGTGTGAGGCCTGAGGGATCGCCATGACGGACGATGCACGGGATAGAGAGCATCCCTTCATGCTGCACCTGAACGAATGGCGGCTTCCGGGAACCGCTCGCAGCACGTCGGATGACCGAAATGGGGCGCGTAGCCGCCCCCCCCCTACGTACTTCCCGCCCCTCGACCCCGCCGCCGCGCCGTCGCATCTCCCGCAAGCGCACAGCGGGGAGCCAAGCCGATGACCGTCGAACGCCGCTTCAGTC
>NZ_JBGMOE010000028.1:0-17738 GCF_041424195.1 Tardiphaga sp.
TCCCCCAACTGGGTGACGCCGCGCGGCCGTGCCCCATGTTTGCAACAGAGCCCAACGCTGATACCGGGGATGACGATGCGCCGGGCGCGTAGTTCGCCCAGCAGTCGGTCGAGCAGAATGCGCCCATCAACGATGGGCATGGCTTCGGTCGCAAGCCACACGGTCATCGAAGTGCGAACCGGCTGGCTCAGATCGGTAAACCCAAACCGGGCTTTGATGGCGGCAAGCTGATCGTAGCGGGTCGGTGTACGCCGCGCGAAGTCGGCGATGACGCCCGCATCAACCCCAACCTGGTCGGCGATATGGTCGAGCATGATCGCAGGCAACAGCTCGCCGGCGCGCAGATGTCGTCCTGGATAGCGCAGACAGCAGAGTTGCAGGGCATAGCTCAGCCGGGTCGCTGGAGTGCGTGCGCTACCGATCGCCGACATGTCTTCGGCGTCGAGGCCATGATGTCGCACAACCATCGTTTCGGTATCGGGCAGCGCCAGCAGTGCGGCGCGCTGCCGCTCGGTCATTGGAATGCGTGCGGGCATGTTTGATCCTCCAAAAACCTCTTGCCTTTTGCTCACTTAATGAAAGAGGATTGTGAAAGGCAGAAGGCGGCGGAAACCCGTCACTCCTGTTTCTGCCTCCGGATACGGCCGTTTGTGAAAGAGACCGGATGACGCGCGAACCCTATCTGATCGGCTATGCCCGCGTGTCGAAGGGCGACGACCAATCGAATGCGGCACAACGCCGCGCGCTCGATGCAGTTGGCTGTAAGCGGGTATTCGAGGAGACCGCCAGCGGTGGTCGATGGGACCGGCCGAAGCTCCTGGAGATGATTGGCCAGTTGCGCGACGGCGACGTGGTGGTTGTCTGGAAGCTGGACCGGCTGTCGCGCAGCCTTAAGGACATGCTGCACATCATGGAACGGATCGAGCTGGCTGGGGCGGGCTTCCGCTCGTTGACCGAGGCGATCGACACCACCACGGCCGCGGGGCGCATGATGATGCAGATGGTCGGCAGCTTTGCCGAGTTCGAGCGCGCGATGATCCGCGAGCGCACCAGCGCCGGGCTCGCCCAAGCCCGTGCAGAGGGGAGGATTGGTGGACGCCGGCGCAAGCTTGGAGAAAAGCAGCGCCGCGAAATCGCCGAGTCCGTCGCGTCCGGCCGTAAGTCCGGTGCTGAGATGGCGCGGCTTTATGGTGTTAGCGAACCAACTGTCTCGCGCATCGTGGCCGCGCACCGGCAGAGCATGGAAGTGGGATCCGCGTAGGCTCGCGAATCGCAATGTTTATTGGCTCGATCTGCATCTCGGGAAGAACCAGGAAAATTGGTGCCGAAGCCAAATCGAGGGCACACAGTACGGGAGGGAGGAGCCCCGATCTTAGCCATGAAATGAGCTGTTGCTCTTTGGCGATGTCACGGGAAAGAGGGCGTCCTCCCAAAGCCGAGATGCCCAAAATATGAAACACCTGATGCTGCTCTTCAGCTTGTTCCTGGCGCTTCCGGCGCATGCTCAGTCCGCTGAGAACGACGTGGATATCTTCCTCAAAGAGAAGATGCGCCAAGAGCAAATCCCGGCGCTGCAGGTTGCCGTCATCCGTCACGGCAGAGTCATCAAGACTGCTGCCTATGGGATCGCCAACGTTGAGAACGGGGTGCCCGTCTCGCAGGAGAGCATCTTCTCGATCAACTCCTGCACCAAGGCGTTCACTGGTGTCGCGATCATGCAACTGGTGGAGGCGGGCAAACTTAAATTGGGTGACCCGATATCAAAATACCTCGACGATTTGCCGCAGGCCTGGAAGGCAGTTACGATCAAGCAGGTGCTCGCGCATGTTTCCGGACTGCCGAACATCATCGACAATAAGGAAAACCTGATCGGGGATGGCAGCGAAGCTTCTGCGTGGGCTACCGTCAAGACGCTTCCGATGGAATTTAAGACTGGCGAACGCTTCCGCTATAACCAGACTGGCTACGTCATTATCGGTAAGATCATCGACAAGCTGAGCGGCGAGCCCTTCGCCAGGTTCATTGAGGAAAGGCAGTTCAAGCCCGCCGGAATGGTCCACACCCGGTTCGGCGATTCTTCCGACGTTGTTTCACATTCGGCAGGCGGCTATTCCTACCTCCAGAACGTCGATGGCGTGTGGAAGAAGAGTGACAAGCTCTCGGCAATTTACGTCTCTTTTGCCCCCTATTTCCGGACAGCGGCGGGAATATTGTCGACGTCGAGCGACATCGCGAACTGGCTGGTAGCGCTTCAGTCTGGCAAGCTGCTCAAAGATAAGTCGAGCCTTGATGCGCTATGGACCTCGGCCGTCCTGAACGACGGCACGACGGGCGGCATGAGCGCTCTGCTGAACGGATCTGGGTTGGGTTGGCCGGTGACAACCCGGACGGAGCATCCTGCGGCGGCGCCGATCGGCGGTATGCGCTCGACCTTCTTCGTCTATCCGAAAGACGATCTCTCCGTTGTCATCCTGACTAACCTGCAAGGCGCAAATCCTGAGAATTTCGCCGACGAGGTCGCCGCCTACTACATTCCAGACATGCATGAATCCAACGGGTTCGGCCTCTCTCCGGCGCTCAAGACACTGCGCGCAGCATTGCTCGACCGCGGATTTGAACACGCGTCCCAGGTCGTGGCCAATCTCAAGGCTCAAAACCCTTCGTTCCGGCCGAAGGAAGACGAGCTGAACGCCTGGGGATACAAGCTCTTAGAACAACATAAACCTGTCCAGGCCGTGGCGATTTTGCGGCTAAACACCCTACTTTTTACCAACAGCTGGAATGCCTACGACAGTCTGGCCGAAATCCTCGAAGACACTGGAAATCGACCGGGGGCAATCGAGAATTATGCCCGTTCCCTGCAACTCAATCCCGGAAACAGCCATGCAGTAGAACACCTTCACAAGTTGCGAAACGAATGACCTCTGCCGTTGGTATCGAGGCGGAGCCATCGTCTCCCAGCGGTCAGTCTAAGGGATTGCAGTAAGGGCTGCGGGCCGCGCTTTCCGGGCACTGCCGAAGCGGCGATCCGGGCTACCGTGAATCTGTGTCCGAATAATGCACAGGGGCCCCTAAGGAGAGTTCGACATGTCGGCATTCGCCGAGGCTTTCGAGGGTGCAGCCGCTACCTCACTCAGTTTTGATCACAACCATGAAAGGAGTTCGATCCCAGTTTAGATAGCCGGGTCAGAATGCCCCCTCTGGCCCGTCTTGCCGGCATCAGTGCCGTTACATTCGGAGAGCGATGCCGGAAACCGCCCTGGTCGCCGCCACCCCTGTCGGCGGCCGGGGCCTTCCTGTTGTCACCATCGCGCGATAGCCAAACCCGGTGAGACCCGAATCAGCGACATGGAGCTCCAGCAATGACGAACAAGACTGCAGCTCCTTCGACTGACTTTCGCCGACAAGCCATCCTGCAAATTCCTCCTCGAGCAGCTCCGGCGATCTGCCGGAGGATTGACGGGATCAGCAATCCCCCGGCAGCAGCGGTGCCAGCGGGACTGCCAGGAGCGAGGAGGGCGGTCGCGTTGTAGTTGACCAGCAGGAACATTCCTCCGCCGCAGTCACCCAGCACCCCGCACAGCCGATGAATTCACCCGCCATCTCTCGGATCTTTCATGAAGCGCTGGTCGATTGCATGGCGCACGCACGACCGCCGTCAATCGACGAGCTCGAAGCCATGGCAGCTAGAATCTGGAACGACATGCGCGGCGATTCGCCTCTGCCCCCTTGGCATGACGTGGTGCCCGGTTCCCCTGATCATAGCCGAATGAGGTGTGCGGCGCGCGCAGCACTCGGTGTGGTGTCGGTGGAAGGCGCTCAGGATCGCTGTGGCCCTGTTTCACGGCAGCACCGGAAGATTGTCTAAATTGGGAAACCGGTAAAGCATCCCCCGACCTGGTGATGCGAGCGAGGCATATGCCGACCTACCGCCGCTCGGCGCGCCATTGTTCCAAAGCGTGAGCGTAGCAACCGGTCTGGCCACCGGAACCCACGACCGAGCAGCTGTTGGGCCGCGCTGCGCGTGAAGCATCGTCAAGCGTATGTACACGGCTCGCCCAACTTTGTGCAGGAGGCCGATATTTGACTTCGCGCAGTTCCTTTGGAATCCGATAGCGCTCGCTTTCGGGCTCGCGACCGCACACCACGATATCGCCATCGTTGCTTGCCGGACAAGGCTCATTCCCGTAGACGATCAACGAGACCAGACGCTCCGGCGGCGACCGATCATTGGCGGCGTGTGCAACGCTCGAACTTGCAAGGATAAGCGCCGGCAAAATCCCTGAGGCGGCGATGCGTTTGAAAAGACGGCCTCGACTAAACGCGCATTCGACGAGCGAAGCCGTCTGTCGTTCTGGGAGAGTCGTCATGTTTCACTCCTCTAAGTCGGCGGCTCAAGGCCGGCCGTCCAAGTGGAATGTCCGCCTTGGCGGTATCATGACTCTGAGCCCTCGGTGAATTCGCTGTCACGCCATGCCGCTGTCGCTCCCACGGCCCGATTGGGTCACGCTTAATGTTCGGGGGAGCCCTCGCCGTCTTGATCAGCGGTCGAGTTCTTTTTCCTGGTGAGGGTTCGACTTTAAACGCCGCGTCGATGGCGGGCTGAAGCCGGATCGCCGCGATATCCTCCCCGGCCTTATTAAGGAGCGCCAATGCCATCCGCATGAGATTGATGGCTACCGTCACAGATCCACCGGCACCCGCCATGTGTTCGTCTCCTGACATAGAGCAAACCCGATTCTCGATTGTTGGTAGAGCAAATGTTCCAGATGGCAGCACCGCTGAAGGAACTTGCCCTGCAAAAGCTAATGCAACCAACAACTCCCATGTGTGGATTCCGCTAACCGCAAGACACCGCGCTCGTCGGTCCCATGCAAGGCGAACGGATCTAATGCAGGCTCATGCTACAAAGATCTGATCAGCAGTCGTCGCGATTGTGACAAGGATTTAATCTTCGCTTCAGACGGCAGCACGGCGATCGCCGCATTCTGGGGACCGCTCGCGGGGCCGCAACTCCCCTCGACATCCAACTGAGGGACAATAACGCCACAGCTATAGAACAGAGGGGACGATCCGGGGCTGCCGGCCCTTTTCAAGGATCGTGACACAATAAAACGAAGCCTAAAGGCCCGCTCTGATTCTATGCGTAGAGCGCCGCAGCGCTCGGCGCCGTCGGCCCCGGTCCCGATCGACGGGACCGGGGCCTCTGGCTGCGCATTAGTGGCGAGACGAAAGGATTATCGACCTGAACGCGCAGCTCCCGCCAAGATGATCGGAAATTCGCAGCTCGATCTTTGCCTGCCCTCGGCGGTCGTGATTGATTTCATGCGCGTGGACGATGCCATGTGCTCGCTGCCCAGAAAATGCCATCCCGCGCATCGTTGGAGCGAGCAGGGGAGCAGGGTACGAGTTGGCCGCAGGCTCTCCATATGACCGGTCGCGCCAAGGGCTCCGGAACCAGTGAGATGTCCGGATGTTACAGCGCACCCGTCGAGCCGCCGGTTCGTCGATGGGGCACAGCCGTCGGGTCAGCGGGCATTCGGCGTGTCCCGGCACCCTGTTTTCGAGACGCAGAGGAGACCGATGGCGAAGATGTCACCTTCGACCCCGAAGGCCTGAAAGATGGCAAAACGTGCAGCACGATTTGGACTCGCAGTCGTCGGCTTCATGGCGGCGGTCGGAGGCGGAATGACGCTGCTGCCCACGGTCCCACCGAAGACCCCGCCAGCGCCGCCTCGCGACCGCCTGGGCATCGTCAGCGCGCCACCAGAGGTGAGCGCCCGGGCAGGCGGAGTACTTATTTCCAAGGTTCGCCGTGGCGGACCGGCTTCTTCCGCCGGCCTTATGAGGGGCGATGTGGTTGTCGAACTCGCAGGCGAGCGCATCCAGCTGCGCGAGAATCTCGTACGCGTCATCGCGGCGACGCCGCCCGGCAGCTTCGTGCCAATCTCCTACAGACGGCGCGACGAGACGCTGTTGACTGTCATGCGCCTACCTTAGCACGGCGATGGCAAGTCGCCGGGACCGTCACGATCGCCCGAGCGGCAAGTCGACCCATATGTTCCGCGCCGTGCTGAGCAGAAAGCCTACTCCCCTATCTCTTGGGAAGACGTGTCTCACGCCGGGCGTGTTCAACTCAAACCAAGAACAGGACCATCGACCCATGCGTCTCCGTCTTCTCCATGTGTTCGCGGCATCGATCCTTCCGCTGATCATCACAGCCTGCAACTCGCGCTCACCAGGACAGGAATTGTCAAACGCCGACGCGTCGGTGGCGGCGGCCAACGTGCAGCTGCCACCGGCAATTATCGGAGGACATACCTATCGCTGCGCGGACAACAGCGTCATCGCGGTCGATTTCTTGAAAGGCGGCGAGATCGCGATCCTGCGTTCTCCCGAGCGCTCGCAACAGCTTCGCATGACGGCCCCCGTCGCAGGCGAACCCTTCTTCGCTGACGGCTATGTCGTCAGTGGCAGCGGCCCAAGGATCGGTTTCCAGCGGCCCGGCGAACCCCACCAGGAATGCAAAGGTTAGCCGCTTATGAGCCACGATGTCCCGACGCCTCACCCCATCCGCGGCGACAGCCGCCTATGGCTAACGTACAACAAAGGCGGCACTGTAAATCGAGCGTCGGTGACGCTGACAGCTGTTGCGCTGTGCACAGGCTTGCTCCTTGTCGGAGAGGCTAAAGCCGACACGCTGCGTCAGGCTTTGGAGAAGGCGTATCGCACCAATCCCAGCCTAACCGCTGCGCGCGCGGGACAGCGTGCGACGGACGAGGGCGTTCCGATCGCGAAAGCCGCTGCACGGCCCGCGCTGAGTGCGACCGCAGACTATCAGGAATTTGTGGTCCGATCCGCCAATAGCTTCGTCTCGCCCTTCAGGGCGGCGAACGCCGGGGTAAATCTCTCCATGCCCGTCTTTCAAGGCGGTGCCGTCCGAAACTCGATCCGAGCGGCAGACGCCCGGGTGGATGCCGGCCGAGAAGGCCTCCGCGCAACTGAGTCGGATGTGTTTACCGCAGTAGTAGCAGCCTATGTCGACGTGCTCCGCGATGACGCCATCGTCGATCTCAACAAGGGCAATGTCAGGGTTCTGGAGCAGAATGTCCAGGCGTCGCGCGACCGCTTCGAGGTCGGCGACCTGACCCGCACCGATGTTGCGCAGTCGGAGGCGCGTTTGGCGACGGCGCAGGGCCAGCTCGAGACCGCCCTCGCGCAGCTCGACGCGAGCGTCGAGAATTATCTGCGATTTGTCGGCTCTCCGCCTGAGAATCTCCAGCCGCCTCCACCCCTGCCGGATTTCCCTGCCACGGCAGACCAGGCCGTCGATATAGCGGTCGCCGAAAACCCGCAATTGCTCGCTGGGAAAGCGCAGAGTTACGCGGCGCGATACGACGTTCGCGTCGCCGCGGCATCGCGACTGCCAAAGGTTTCCTTAGTCGCCAACAGCAATTACAACAACTATCTTGGCACGCTTGGAAGCAGCGTGCCCGGGCGCTTGTTCAGCCAAGCGCAGCGCACAGCGACTTTAGGAATTTCCGCCACCATCCCGCTCTACCAAGGGGGCGCGCCAGCCGCACGGGTTCGGCAGGCCCAGGCTCTCGAAAGTCAATCACTCGAACAGATCGTGCAGATCGAGCGCGGCGTGGTAGCGCAGGCGCGTGCCGCATTCTCGCGTTATCTTGCCACCCAAGCCGTCATCAAGTCCGCCGAGGTGGCGGTGACGGCAAATGAGCTGGCGCTGGAGGGCGTGCGGGCCGAAAACAGTGTCGGAAATCGCACCGTGCTCGAGGTCCTCAATGCCGAGCAGGAATTGCTCAACAGCCGCGTGCAGCTCGTCACCGCTCGGCGCGATGCCTATGTCGCGGGGTTTGCTTTGCGCGCCGCGATGGGGCGGGCAGAAGCGAAAGATCTCGGCCTGTTCGGTGGCTCCTTATACGATCCGACCCTCGACTATAGCCGGGTTCCCAATCGGGCATCCAATTATGGGCCTCGTGAGGATCCGTCGATCGAAGACGAACCAGAGCCGCGACCGACTCCCCAATCCGGCGATTCGCCAAGGGCGAATTAATGATTTCCAACTTCGCAATAAGCGGCGACGATAAGGGGTGCTGAACGCGCGCGTTGACCGATCGAGTTTCCCCCGCTGGAATCGTGAACCCGCGTTGGCGAGCCCCGATCTGTCAGCGAAAGCCCCATGACCATTGCATGGCGGCAGGACGATTTTTGCGCGTCACGGGCTGGCAGCGCGATTGGACCGTTTCGCCTGCTCATCGAGATGCGCTCCGGAAGCCGCGCTTCCCTTGCCACCACGGTTGCCGTTCGTCTCGCAGAAGTGCGGCATTGGGGCTCCGAATGCCAGCCGTGGCATGATCGTAATTGACGGAGTGACAAGCTGAGAGGCCATGGTGTTTCTCCAAAGCAGCGAGGTAAGCATCGCTGTCAAAGAAATATGCCATGGCCGGGTACGCAGCTACTTGGCGCCGGGATTACATCGAATACAGCGAGAAGATGCGTTGTTAGTTCACCTCAACGCGCGGCTTTCTTTCCATTCGATGAAACCGATTTAACCCCCGTATCAGGTACCGGAAACCAAGGTGGCCCAACATCGTGGATCACTGGCTTCGGGCAGGCCGGGCATTGCCTTTAGCGGAGGTATCCACGATGCTGGGTCGTCTTATTCTATTTGTGGTGGCCCTTATCGTATTTGGGGCGGCCATCACCTCGATAGACGCCGCCAATGCCGGTCCGCGAGACCCATTGAGCGGCGTTGCCCGGAATTCGACAACCCATCGGTCTTTGCGGGGCATCCGACGTTCGGCCGTCGACAATCGCCGCGACACCATGCGCTGCACGCCGAGCGGACCGAAAAATATGATGGCGTGCCGCCGCGACGAGCGCGCTGGGGCGAAATCTTCGCTCAAGCGATCGTCTCTGGATGGCCGACGGTAGGGTCGAGATTTCTACTCGAAACAGCGTTTGGTCGGTTTCCTCCCCTATAGGCGCGGCGCCGGCCGAGCCGCGGCGAAACTCTGCTCCTCAATTCGAACATGATGGCTTCCAACCTGGCTTCAAAACCAAGTAACCCGGCCAACTGCTCTTCCCGACATCTGAGCTCCGGCCAGGCGGCGGCCTGAAAGGCCCGCTCGGCAGCCAAGAAAGGAAAAATCGTGGACAATGCCGAACTGGTCGACCGTCTTCGACGCATTGAGCAGCAGATTGGCGAAATCAGAGAGCTGGTTAAAAGCGGGCACTCGAAGGCTGACATTCTCGTCGCCGTCCATGCCGCACGCGAGGTGCTCGCCTGGTTCGGAAGTGCAGTAATCGGCGATGGTATCACCGAGGAGCTGGCCACGACCGCGGCATCGGAGGACCTAAACATGCGCAGCCAGCGTCTCGAGGCACTTCTCGACCTCCTACCCTACGTTGCTTTGTGATTTGCCGGCAATCTACAACCCTATCCACAGTGCGGGACCGCGAGCAGCGTCGTCCGCGCCACAGCTGGCATGAAGCCGATATTACAACGATTACAGCTTTGGCTCTTTAGTTGCACCGCGCTCATCCTGAGCGCAGAATGCAACTAGTCCATTATGGACTGGAGCCGGAGGCTCACATGTTGGCGCACATCATCAAGCTTTCGCTCGGGCCCGCGACGCTGCTCATAGTTGGAGGCTGCGCGACCTACCCGCCGCCGAGTCAGTCCTATGCCTATTTCGTGGTACCCTGCTCGACACCAGGAGCATTCCGGGCCGAACCGGTGAACATGGCGCCGCAAGTCGGCTCGCCACAGGGGATGCCACCCGCAGCCGCCACGCAGCCTGGCGCAGGACCGTCCCCGGCGGGCGCGGCGCCGACCTGCTTGATCGCCGCGCCGATGTCGCGCGGCGGCTACGCAAGGGGGTATTATGGCGGTGGCGGGTATTACGATCCCTATTACTATCGATACGGCGGTTACGGCCCACCATTTTACGGCTCCATCGGCATAGGCCTCCATGGTGGCGGCCACGGCTACGGTGGGCATGGCGGCTTTGGCCACGGTGGTGGCGGTCACGGTGGGGGAGGGCATGGAGGACATCCTGGCCATTAAGCGAGATCCTCAGCTCGCCGCCCGCCCACTTTGCAGAGCAATGTGCCAACCTTCCGGTGAAGGCGGCGTGACGCCACTCGCACCGATCGCCTGCCCAGCGGCCCTCAAGGGAGGATGAGTTTGCCAAGGTTCGGCACCGCTCATTGTCAGTCCCTGCCGCGTGCCCGATGCCACAGACCGAAAGCTGGAAGCCATGCCACCACTGCACCCCGCGATTGTTCATTTTCCAGTAGCGCTGGCGGTTACGTCGGTTGCGAGCGACACGGCAGGCGCTCTGCTTGCGATACGATCGCTGAACAGCGTGGGCGAGTGGACGATCGCGATCGCGGCCGGCGGGGCTGCTCTGGCTGTCGCCGCCGGATATCGCGACATGCGGCGAGATGCGCTTAAAGCCCGGACCCATGCAATGGTGCATCTGCATCTTCGCTTCGGCTGGGCGGTGCTGATAGCACTAATTGCTTTGGCTGCCTGGCGCTGGACAGCGACCCTGCCCGGTGCGATCTATCTCGGGCTCGGCTGGCTCACAGTCGCACTAGTGCTCTTGCAAGCCTGGCTCGGCGGTGAACTGGTTTACGCACACGGGGCGGGGGTCGCTGCCACCGGTCAAGGTCAGCTCGCAGCAAGCGAAGCTCAGCTTCCATCCATCAGGCTGTATCGCCGATTAATGGGCACCGACCCGGCTGGACATGGTGAGCACGAGAGCGATTGAGCAAAGAAGGGCGGCCCGGGAAACGACCGTCTCAACTTGATGAGCAACTCCTCCGATCGCTATCCCGTCGCAATTTGCGAGGGCCGATCGGGCAATCCTTGCTCTACGCCATGGCGACTATTGTCGCCGCTCCCAACGGGCTCTGCCGCGCTTCTCTATTCTATAAGCAGCTGCTCGACCACCAATCTCCCCGAGCAGCAGGAAACCCACAAGATAAAGATCGGATCGCACCATGTTCTCTGTTCTCAGGAAAAACCATGCAGCCAGGCCAACACCGATAACGCCGACCAGGAATCGCGCCATTTCCGCTTGGCGCACATACGAGCGCTCGCCAGGTGGCTCCCTCTCAGCCATCACTACCTTTCAGATGGCTGTCGTCCAGGACTTTCGCTCTCCCAGCCTTTGGCGTGAATTTCATTTGACCAAGCTCGCCAACGGGCGGCCAACCGACAGCTCCAAGGCAGCGGTTTGTTCCGCGATCCATTGATCGAGACTGATGACCACGATTTGTTTATCGAAGAGGCTCTGATGCATCGCACTTGCGCTTGGCGCCGTCAAATCGCCTCGCCGAACCGCAAGATCGCTCGCTGCCACCAACTCCTGGAGCGGCGGTATCTGCCGCTCGGTCTCATCCCTTTGCCTGCGGGCCAAGGCCAGCCCATCAACTAACATGGCGATGTCGGCCCGGGTCGCGAACTCTCGCGCGGTGTATTCGGTCCGGAGTTGATCACGTGGTGCCTGCGCCACGGCGAGCCCGCCCCGGTTTCGGTTCCAGAGCGGGACCACGAAGTTGATCGCGGGACCGATCGTTTGATTCAACGCCGTGTCTTGCGCTCGATTGATCGTCAAATTGAGCCTGGGAAACTGATCGAGCACCGCAATGTGGACATTGGCTTCCTGGCTCGCATACCCTGCTTCCAAAGCGCCCAAGTCCAAGCGATCGAATTTCGCGTGCTGGAAAAGGTCGTCCGGGTTCCATAACACATTGCTCACGATGCCCGGCGCGATAGCTAAGCGGGTGGCGGGAACCAAGCCGAGCAGTCTGTTGAGATCAAGGCGCGCCGCCGACAGATCGCGCTCGGCTTGCCGCAGACGCTCGGTCGCCAGCGCCGCGGCGAGCCGGCGTGTTTCGAGGATCGCGCCGCTGATATCGCCGCGGTCGGCGGCACGCGCCACTCTAGCCAGTATGTCATCCTGATCCGCCTTTGCCGCGCTCGCGATTTCGACGGTCCTGGAGAGCCCGGAGATGCGCGCCGCGAGGAGCTTCGCCTGAGCGGCGACCTGCCATTCTTGCCATGCGATATCGCGACGCAGCCGTTCCCTGCTCGCACGTGCTCCGGCCATCACAGCCCGTCGATCGCGCAGCGCCGCGAGATCATACGCCACTTGCCCGGCCAGAGCGTCGAAAGGATCCGGCCCTGAAAGTCGTCGATCATGGAAGAAACTGAGCACGGGATCTGGGAGAAGCCTTGCCGCCAGTAACTCGGCGGACGCCACGCCTTCTCGTTTCCGCGCAGCCTGCAACTCTGGATTTGCAACGACCGCCAGGATCGCCAACGCATCTGGCGGCAACGGCTTGGCGAAGTCTATCTGCAGCGGCGCGAGCACAGGGTGGTCGAGATGTGCTGCGGCGTTTGCGAGCACCGTTGGTTCCGGCTGTCGCAATACGGCTTGCGTTTCGGGCTGGAGAGGGTCCGGATGGTATGTCGAACACCCTGTCAGGCCTAGTACCAGAAGAGCCCCGAGTTCCCTTACACGGTCGCTTCTCAAGAAAGTTCGGGAGATCGAATCGTCTTCCGAGCGCTTGCGTGCAGAACGTCCGATCGAAAGAGCTAGGCAACCTCGCTTAGATCGATCTGGCTTCTCACCTGAACCCGCTCCCACAGCCATTGGCCATTACCTCGGTCCCGAGTAAATGAAGCGGCCCAAGTCTAATTTGAGGCCAGACCGTTGCGCGCCCAACCAGGATTGTTTTGAGATGACGCGCGGACCGCATCATGATCGGCCCGTTACAACCGTTTAATGTAGCCGCGCCCCAAGCGACCAGCCTGGTGCCTCGCTATCATTACTAGAGCAGAGTAAGCGCGTTGCCCCATCGGGCGCGCGGGGAAAGCCCGTCTTGGCCGGTCCGCGTGAAGCGCTGCCCAGACCACCCGCGACCATCTCCGTCAATCGACCGCCAGGTCGCCTTCTTCGTTGTCGGCCGAGGGATGAGCCAGTCTAGCGCGTAATACGGAAGAGAGAGCTGCGCGGGCGCTGTGGAAGGGGTGAGATGAGCACGAAGGATGCCTTGGCGTTGCGTCCGATTTGTGGACCGCCACGGCGGCAGCATCGGGCGAACCGCAGCTGAAAATCGAGCGGATGGGCAGGCGAGCTTCTCGCGGCGATGCGAACAATTCCATTTTCCGCTGCATTTTTACCCGTCTGACCAGCTGAGACCAGCCGCAGCCCATTCGACCGCCGGCACACATCGCCGGCTTCTCAGATAACAGTTCGCTCAATCTTCAACAGGAGCTTCGGGAATGTCTGTTTCGGGCGGGAACGAGCTGGCATTCCACAACGCCGTTGGCCCCAAGCCTTATATCCGGACGCATAACGCGATCCGCGGCTGCGCCGCGATCGGCGTGTTCTGCTATCATCTCCAGTTGGAGAAAACCTATCGGATCCCGCTGGGGCTTATCGCTCCGCTCGTTACACGCGGTTATGTGTGGGTAGACCTCTTCTTCATCCTTAGCGGCTTTGTCATGAGCCTTACTTATCAGCAAGCGCTTAGTTACGCCGACGGCCGCTCGTTTCGGGCATTTATATCGGCCCGGATCGCACGTATCTTTCCCCTTCACCTCTTTGCGCTGGGGTATCTCGCGGCGCTAATCATCGGTGTAGAAGCCATTGCGTCGATAGCTGGGCGTCAGCCGCATTGGGCGGCGCTGACGGGGCATGATTTCCACAACCTGGGACTGCAGGCCGCACTCGTGCAAATTTGGGATGCGAAAGCAACGATGAGCTGGAACATTCCTTCCTGGTCGCTCAGCGCTGAGATGCACGTTTACCTGGTGCTCCCGTTTATCGCGGTCGCGCTCCGCATGGCGCCACGTCTCACGCTCGCGGTTCTTGCGTTGGTCGTGTCCGCCATTTACGCTGGTCTCCTCATCCACTATCGAAGCCTCGACATCCTCACCCCCGTCGCATTGCTGCGCTGCTTTGCGGGATTCACGCTCGGCGTGATCATCCAGCAGCACCGTAGAGCCCTAGCGGGCCTGTCGGATCGTTCCCTGACAGTAATGCAGGGCATGGCGGCGACAGCGACCGTCGCGATCCTGTTATCGCCGCTGCACGACGTGTGGGTTATTCTACCTTTCGCCTTACTGGTCGCGGCAACATCCCCGGACCGTGGCTTTCTCTGTCGTTTGCTGGCAGGTGGATGGCAGCAGCGGCTGGGCGACACCTCCTATTCCATCTATCTACTGAACTTCCCGGTTCTGATCACCGCGGGCACAATCTGGCCGAAGATTCAGCCGTTGCTGGGACGTCTCAATGTCGAAGCGGGCAAGATCATATGGATGGCCCTTCTGTTGGCGATACTCCTGGCACTGTCACGGCTTAGCTTTCGCTATATCGAACAGCCGCTCCGGAAAAAGACGTTCAACGCCTTGGTCGGAAAGCGTCCGTACCGATCCGCGCCCGCCCGCACAGGCTGAATCTCGAAACCTGGTGTTGAGCTGGAAGGAGGGGGCTGCCAAAAGCGCGACGGCAAAGAGTCCCGCGTAAGGAGCTCCCGCGTCGATTGTCGCGTACAGTGCGGGTCACCTCAATCGAGGCCATTCGGGTCTTCCACGGCCGTGAGCAAGCGCTGGCCGCACGCCCTTCAATCAACCTTGTCTCTGTACTGAGCCGCACGCTCAACGATTGCCAGCATGTTCCGGGCGGCTTCGATTGTTAGCCGGTGCGGTGTCGCCCCCGGCCGTGGCGATATGTACCTCGCCATCTCCCGAGCCAGATCGGACCGATCGTCTGGCGCTCCAGCCAGCAGCGCCACGACGAGATTCTCAAGCGCGATCAGCCGAACACGGATGTTGGCTTCTTCGGCGTCGCCGATCTCTCCGGCGACGGTGGAAGCATCTGGTGGATCGGACCAACCAATCTCCGATCCGCCCTCATTCTCCCACCGCCCGATAGCGCGCCGGTGCATCTCGGCACGCGCGGCATCAAACTTGTCGTTCTCGACCATTTCACTTGGCGCCTCAACCGAGCGCGAAAGCCTGTCGTGAAGGGGATGATTGTTTGAGCTGCTTTTTGACACCGTCGTACCGCCTGTCTCGAAAAGGGCGGGCTGCTCCAGAAAGCTACACTTCGCCGCCCATGGCGTCCGCCCAACCTGGCGATCACCCTTATCACCATTCAGCCGGACTAAACACCGAGAGATGGCTGATCGGTGCAGGGGTTCGCACGGCCTCCAGGCTGCGCCGGACGGCGCATGAAATTGCGCGTGCCGCGACTGTGACGTTGCTGGAAATCGAAAGGCCGCTAGGGTCGGAGCTGCCGACCCGTTAGCTTCATGAATAGGTCGAATGTAGGAGGGACGCGGAAATGACGACCAAGAACGCATTGATGATGACGGTTTTATTGTCTTCGACCACTGCGTCCTGGGGACGCGATATCGGATCTCCTTCGGACGTCGCTGCGGTCAAATCCGTGCTCGCCAATTATCAGAGTGCCATCCAGAACCTCGACGTTCGGGGCACCGAGCAGCTGTTCGCCGCTGACTCCGTGATTTTCGAAACAGGCGGGAGTGAGGGAAGCTACACCGACTACCTCAAGCATCATCTCCAGCCTGAGCTTGGTGAGTTCAAATCCTTCAAGTTTTCGAACTATTCGGTCTCAGTCCGCGTGGAAGGGGCGATCGCTTTGGCAAGTGAAACCTACCACTACAGAATCGACCCCAAGGCCGGGAACCCGGTAGAAATGCAAGGTGTCGCCACCAGCGCGCTCAAGCGAGTTGGCGGGTCGTGGAAAATTGTCAGTATGCATAATTCGGGACGCCGAATCAAAGTCAAACCCTGACGCCGTCGACTCTGATTTAAGTACAGTCGCCCCTCGGTTCGACGAGGTCGCGCCGGATGCCGGCCCCAGGCCTTCGTCCCCGGGGGCACGGGGGAACCGCTCCATCCGGCACGCGCGCGACGCGTCGCACCGCTGGTGAAAGCGGGCAGGCAACAAGATCGGACACGCCGGTTCGATGCAGGCCGGGGCGCCGCTTTGTCGCGGAGCCTCACCACGGCGAGGCTCGTGTCGGGGAAGACCGTGTCCAGCCCCCGAACTCTTGCTCGCAGGCAACCCCCACCGCGCCGGTAAGAAGGCCGTTTTTTGACAGCGCCAATGTCGATCGAACGGCATAAATGATTGAACGAAGAGGCCGAATATCCTTCACCCGGCCAACCCCGGCGACCCGCCCATCTTTTTCACCTGAGCGCGCCGCCTTCGACGGTTCCGACAGCGAATCCACACCGCCGTGAAGTCATCCTTAACCATAAACGCGATAGCGATCGCCAGGTCTTATGGTGGGGGTAGCATGCAATTGACGACCACGTTGTTGTCATTCAACGGCGACATTGCGAGGGGGCTTCCAGGAGCGCTCGGCGTTCTCGCGGTGCTGACGTGGCCACATGTCAGGCGTATTGAACTCGCTGTCGCGATTCAGTTTGCGGGGGCCATCGCGTTCGGGACGTATTTTGCGCGCGGCGGGTCGTCTACTGCGGCGGCATGCTGCGCTATTTCGGCGGCGCAGCTGCTGGTCGCCGGCACCGTCCGCGATCGGATGCTCGTGCGCCTCCTCTTCGCCGAAAGCGCTGTCCTGCTCGTGCTCTTCGCCGTGTGCACGTGGAATGGGACACCGTCGGCGCTAGCCATGATGGGTGGCCTTTTTGGGACGCTAGCCCGTATGCAAAGCTCAACCGCGCGAATGAAAGCCGTATTCCTCGCTGCAGCACCGCTCTGGCTTGCTCACAATGTCGCCACCGGGAGTGTGTTTGGACTGGCGGTGGACGTCGTCTCGGTGGCAAGTAATGTTGTCGGCTTGCGCGCGAAGGCAAGATCGACATACCGGTCGCTACAGGAGCGACTATCCTCTCGAGCCTCCGCTGCGGCTGCCTTCGATCAGTCCTGTATCGGTCGCGCCGTACAGCAGCGATCATAGTGAAGCTTCAACTTTGATCGGAGCGCCGTCGCCCCGTCGATTCGCTTGCTCAGCAAAATCGGCGTATGCTCTTGCTCTCACCCACGGTGCGTGCGCTCAGCCAGCGCGTGGCGATGATTATTGGAAGCTGCTATGTCAGATGATCCTACCGCCGAGTATCACGCGAAGCGTGAAAGGCAGGAGCGCGAGCTTGCCGCGGCAGCGATCGATCCGGCGGTCCGTGGTATCCATCTTGCCTTGGCAGACCGATACGCGCGGCTTGTGAACGAAGCCGATCCTGTCCGATCACGCCTTTCACTGTTCCAGTGAGATCTGCATCGACGGTTTTGCAACAATGCGACACAGCGCACGCGAAAGTTTGTGGCTGCCCTCTGCGCGCTGGAGCGGGCGATAGGAGCGGGCGAAAAATAACGGAACGGGACGATCGTCGCGCGATGCGATGTTGTTCTGTCAAATAGCATCCGATCGGGCGCGGGTCGGCGACACGGAACAGCTCGGTCTCGGGCTGCACGAATGCGCCAAGGCTGACATTCTCGGATGTGACACGTCCCGCGATTGGGCTGGCGACGATCACGCCACGACCGTCGTGGGTGATGTTGGCAGCACCCGCCATCATACTCGCGCGGCGCGCCTCGGCCGCCGCCGACGCGGCTTCCGCCTGCGCCTGTTCAAGGTCCACCCGCGCCGAGAACTCCAGCACCGCGCTTCGTTCAAGTTAGGACGGTGCTACACCTACAATGCGAAGG
>NZ_JBGMOE010000029.1:0-2272 GCF_041424195.1 Tardiphaga sp.
GAAGCCAGTATCCGACTGAAGTCGGAGGGGTTCCTCCCTGTCAGGGGACTCTAAAAGTCATGAAATCAGACATATAGCGCCGCAACATGTTTCGGATCGCAAAGCGCTTTTCATGGCGTTTCGGCTACGGTATAAGAACCGCTGCGGTATCCAAGCCATGCATAACCTTGTGAGGTTTGCATGGGTAAAGTCTTCAAAGGCATCGGCATCGGTCTGTCCGAGGAGGTGCTGCGCGAGCTGGATGCATTTGCCACCAGCAAGGGTGTTTCGCGGGCTGAAGCGATCCGGGCTTCGATTGCCGTTGGCCTCCCCCTCCTCAACCTTGGCATCGCGCTCAATGCCGAACGCGCTCTGACGATCCTCGAGCATACCCAGCTCGCGCTGTCGCTTCTGGTTGAACGGCAATACCCCGAGGACGTCAACGAGCTCATCGACATGGCTCTGCGCAACGTGCGTGAATACCATGCGTGAGGACATCCGTTTCAGCAAGAAAGCCGTCACGCTGACTCACGATTCCGCGCGCGGAAAAGTGAAGCGAAATGCCGGCAATTTCACTCGCGGATCGCAGCTATTTCACCATCAGATTCTGATGACCTGGGCAGGGGTGCGTATCCCTCTCTACACATGGGCCGGGACAACGGTCTGTCTGCTTTCCCTGCTCGTTGCGATCACCTTCAAGGACCATGAGGTGAACCTTGTTCTGATGCGGGTGCTCGCGGAGTTCTGGAACTGGGTCGGACTGAACCCCATGAAGTCCGTCAACCTGACCCTCCCGTCGGGCGATATGGTGCAGGGCCGGATGCATATGGTGCCCTTTCATCCCGCCGTGATGGCGGCATGGGGAAAGGCCATTCAAGTGACCGTCTCAGCCATGCTGGGATCGGTCTTCATTTGCGTGCCGCTGACGATCTGGTTCTTTGACTATTCGCGGCGCCGCGGGTCAGAAATTCTCACCGAGCGCCATGAGCGCGGTGCGGTCAAGGTCGAGCGTGATGTGCTCATTGCGGCGATCAAGCAGTACAACTGGAACGAGCATCAAAAGGAATGCCTTGCCCGGGTTCCAGCGGAGGACCCTGACGCGGTTCTCAAAGAGGACCTCAAGAGCCGCACGAGGCGCGGGCTGCACCAGCCCTACAGGCTCGCTGGAATCCCTTTCCCTTGGCGCCTCGAGCAGAGCCACGCGATGTTCATCGGCACCACTGGTGCAGGCAAGACAACCGAGCTGAAGAAGATCGTCACCCAGGCGCGGGCGCGGGGCCATCGGTGCGTCATCTTCGACCTCACCGGGACCTTCGTCGAGAGCTTCTACGACGAGACCACCGACTTCATTCTCAATCCGATGGATCAGCGTTGCCAACCCTGGTCGATCTTCAACGATTGCGACAACTATGCCGAGTTCATGAGTGCCGCCAGCGCGCTGGTCCCGAGCGGACGCAATGCGGACGATGATTTCTGGCAGAAATCGGCCCGCACAATCTTTGTCGAGATGTGCATGAAGATGATCAAGCTCGGCATCCGCTCGAACGGCGGGCTTGCCTACTTCCTGATGCACGCCGACCTCAAGACAATCAGCCGCTATCTCGAAGGAACGATCGCAGCTCCGTTGATGTCGCCGTCAGCTGCAAAAATGGCCGAAGCGATCCGGGCAACCTTCAATGCGAACGCCAACGTATTCCGCTTCTTGCCTGAGCCGGCCAACGGTCAGCCCGGCTTCTCGATCAACAAGTGGATGACCGAGGATGTAAAGGAAGGATCGATCCTTTTCATCACCTCGACCCACCCAGACCTTGTGCTCAATCGGCCGCTGCTGACCTTGTGGATGGACATTGCCGTCAACGCTCTGTTTCGCATGGGCCGGACCCGCAATCTGCGCACCTGGTTTCTCATTGACGAAGTCCATGCGCTGCATCGTCTGCCCGCCATCGAGAACGGCCTTCAGACCGCCAGAGGGGTCGGCGGTGCCTTCATTCTGGGAATGCATTCCTTCGGTGCCTTGCAGGACACTTACGGGGAGAATGGCGCGACGCATCTCACGTCTCTCGCTGGCACCAAACTGATCCTCAAACTGGCCGATCCGGCCACTGCCCAGCGCTGCTCGGAATTCATTGGTCGGCGCGAAGTCCGTCAGATGGATGAGGCCTATTCCTACGGGTACAACAGCAACCGTGATGCTTCGACCATCACGCCACGGACCCAGGTGGCCGAACTCGTCTTCCCGGAGGCTTTGTTGCATAACTCCTGATAGGCTTGCTGCGGGATTTATTTGAGATTA